>CAZNZH010000454.1:0-5189 GCA_964577445.1 uncultured Myxococcales bacterium | reverse complement strand
CGCCTGAGCGCCCGCGCCGACCGCGGAGCCGCCCGTGATCGCGTTGCCCGCCGCCGAGAAGCCGTCGCCCGGGCCGCGGGTCCCGGCGTTGATGCGGCCGCCGTAGATGGCCAAGACCATGTCTTCGGTGAGGCTATAGTGGAAGCCGAAGACGGTGTTCGACATGCCCGGGCGGATGTTGTCGATGTAGGTCATGTTGCCGTAGCGCACCAGCAGCGACGGCAGCGCGAAGATGTTGGTCTCATCCTCGATGGTGATGGACTTGTGGTGGCCACCCATCGCGTTGATGCGCGACTGCGTGGCCGCCGCAGGGGTCGCCGCGCTGAGTCAGCCGAGGCAGGCGGTGACCGCCAGAATTCGCTGCTTCATGGTCCCCTCCGGTCTCGGGGCGCTGCCGCGAGACGGTAGTTCGGTGCACGGTTGGCGCCCGATCCCACGGGTGAAACGTGTTTCGGGCAATTTTCAAGGGATTTCGGCTGAGTCGGCGCGAGGTAGCATGTGTCTCCGCGGGGTGTCAACACGGCCCCCAAGCCACGCGCAAGCCCTGAAAACGCTGGCGCTGCGCGAATTTCGACGGCGGCGGGGGGCCATGCTAGCTTCCGAGTCGTGATCCAACTCTACCATGTCACGAAGCGATACTCCAATGGTATCGAGGCGTTACGCGATGTCACCCTCCGCATCCACGAGGGGGAGTTCGTGTTCTTGTCGGGCCCGTCGGGGGCGGGCAAGACGACGCTGACGAAGCTGCTCATGGTCATGGAGCAGGCGAGCGAGGGGCAGGTGCTGGTCGCGGGGCGCAACCTCGCGGTGCTCAAGCGCGGCTCCATCCCATACCTGCGACGAAACATCGGGGTGGTCTGGCAGGACTTCAAGCTGCTGCCACACCGCAACGTGTTCGATAACGTGGCGATAGCGCTCGAGATCTTGGGTCTGCCGCGCAAGCAGATCACCCGCCGGGTCGACCAGGTCCTCGAGATGGTGGGCCTCGAGCGCTACGCCCGCTCGCTGCCGCACTGGCTGTCCGGCGGCGAGCAGCAGCGCGTCGCCATCGCCCGGGCGTTGGTCAACGACCCGGCCATCCTCCTGGCCGACGAGCCGACCGGCAACCTCGACCCCGACCTGTCGGTGGACATCATGCGGATGCTCATCGACGTCCAGCAGCGCGGCACCACCGTGATGGTCGCGACCCATGACCGCGGGCTGATGGACCGCTTCGGCAAGCGCGTCGTGCTGCTGAACAAGGGATTCCTCATCGAGGACGGCGCGCCGGTCGACGTGCTGCCGGGCGGCGCACAGGGCGCCGAGCCGCTCACGGGCGAGCCCGTCGCCGGCTTCGGGGAGCTCGACTCGTGAGCGGCGAGCTGGTCATTGGCCACTTCATGCGCGAGGCGTGGAAGAACATCCGCGCCGCGCCCACGCTGACCCTGGTCTCCGTGCTGACCATCGCCGTGAGCCTGATCCTGGTCGGGTTCTTCGGCTTCTTGATGGTCAACGCCAACCGCGTCCTCGACGGCATCGCCGACGATCTGCGCGTCACGGTCTACCTCCACCCGGACACCCCCGCCGAGCAGATCGACGCGTTGCAACGCAAGATCGCGGAGCGCGACGAGGTGTCGAAGGTGACGTACCTGACAGCCGAAGAGGACCTGCAACGCAACGTGGCGCTGCTCTCGCCCGAGCTCCTCGAGGGGCTGGACGCCGCGGCGATCCCCGGCCAGCCGGCCATCGACGTGCTCTTGCGCCCACGCCAGCGCAACAAAGAGGACTTCGCGCGCATCAGCGCCTGGCTGGAAGAGCTGTCGGGCACCCAGGAGGTCCAAGAGCTCTACTTTGGCGCGGACAAGATCCGGATCCTCTTCGCGATCATCGATCTCATCCGCCTCACCGGCTTCATCATCTGCGGCATCGTGCTGGCGGCCGCCGTCTTCTTCACCTTCTCGACCATCAAGCTCGCGGTCTACGCGCGCCGCGAGGAGATCGAGGTGCTGCGGCTGGTCGGCGCCACCGACCGCTTCATCAAGGCGCCGTTCTTCATCGAGGGCGCGCTGGCGGGCTTATCGGGGGCCGCGGTGGCCCTCATCCTGGTGGCGACCATCCACACGCGGCTGGTGGCCTTCGTCGAAGAAGAGCACTTCCTCAACCTGTCGCTCGACCTGATGCCGGCGGGCATGGTGCTGTGGCTCTTCGTCGGCGGGATCGGCCTGGGCATCGCCGGCTCCTGGCTGAGCGTCGGCCGCTACCTGCGCACATGAGCCGGCCGCGACGCACGCTGGCTCTGGTCGCGCGCGTCTCGGCGCTGGCGTGCACCTCCCTGGCGCTGGGCGCGGCGGGCGGCGTGACCGACACGGCGGCCCCGAAGGCCGGCGAGCCCGCCGGCACCGCCCCCGGGCCGGCGGCGACGGGCGACACGATCGACCCCGACACGCTGGTCGTGCCGAAGACCGACGCGCCGGAGACGCGCCAGCCCGCCACCGACGTCAATAAGCTCTTGCGCGCCGAGCTCTCGATGCTGGAGACCCTCGACGACCTCGAGACCAACATCACCCGCCGCGCCTCGGAGCTCGAGCACCTCCGCGAACAGGAGAAGGTCGTCGAGCGCGATCTCGGCAAGATGGCCGAGCGCTTCACCAAGCTCACCGAGCAGATCGACGGCGCGCGCGAGCTTATCCACCGGCGGATGCGGGCGATGATCCAGCTCAAGCGCACCGAGCCCTACCAGGTCCTCTTCGCGTCGGCGGACTACGCGGCGTTTCGGCGGCGCGAGCGGGCGCTTCAGACGCTTTTGGGGTCCGACCGGGCGCGGGTCGACTCCTACCGCTCGCAGTTGGCGGATTGGCGGCGTTCGCGCGACGATCTCGAGCGGCGCCGGCAAAACCTGGTCCGCACCCGCGAGGCCATCGAGATCATGCTCCAGGAGCTCGAGTGGGATCGCGAGGAGAAGCAGGCCCTGCTCGAGTCCGTACGCGAACGGTCGCCCTTTCAGAAGAAGCTCAGCGACGAGATGAACTCGGTCGACGAGGAGCTCCAGCAGAAGGTGGCGGCGCTGGCCGACCGCTCGCGCCCGCGCCTGTGGATGCAGGAGACCAAGGGCAGCCTCTCCATGCCGATCCGCAACGGCCACATCACAGGCGGATTCGGCGTCCGGGTGCACCCGAAGTTCGGCACGCGCACGGTGCACCGCGGCATCGACGTGGTGCCCGACAAGTGGGACGGCATCAGCCCCGTCGAGGTGCGCGCGGTCTATTGGGGCTACGTCGCCTACGTCGGTCGCCTGCGCGGGCTCGGGACCACGGTCATCATCGACCACACCCGCGGCTACATGACGCTCTACGCCCACCTCGAGTCGACCCGCGTGAAGGTCGGGCAGAAGGTGAAGACCGGCGAAGGCATCGGAATCATGGGTGATTCCGGCTCGCTCACCGGCAAGCACCTCTACATGGAGCTCCGCTACGAGGGCAAGGCCGAGGACCCGCGACCATGGATGCAGTGAGCCCGCGCGAGCGCCGGACCAGCTCGCCCTTGCGGCGCCTCGCCGGGGTGTGCGGTGCCCTGTGGGTGCTGCTCCTCTCGGCGGTGTGCGGCGGGACCACGCCCTCGCTCATGGACAGGCAGCAGCGGGCGATCTGCGCGATCGGCGATCGGTTCGGGCGGCTGGACATGATACCGGCGGGCTTGGACGGCCTGGCGATTCGAGTGGTCACCGACCAGCCTGACCAGGCGCGGGACGGCCTGCGCACGACCTTGACCGGTGACACGCAGCCGGCGCTGAGCGTCGTGCGCATCGAGGCGCCGAAGCCGAAGCTCGCCGTCGTCATCGACGATCTGGGCCTGCATCCAGACCAACTGCTGGGGTTTTGGACCCTCGGCGCACCCATCACCTGGGCGCTCCTGCCCGACGCCCCACACACCGCCGCCTACGTGGACTGGCTGAGCAGCCACGGCGCCTCGACGCTGATCCACCTGCCCATGGAGCCCCTCGAGCATGGGCTGATGAGCTTCCCCGGCAACGTGCGCGTCGATCAGAGCAGCTTCGAGCGCCGCGCCATCATCGACGCCGCCATGGCGGCCATTCCGAGCGCGGTCGGCTTCAGCAACCACATGGGGAGCCTGCTGACCACCGACCCGGTGGCCTTGCGCGACGTCATCGAGGCGACGCCGCCCGATTTCCTGGTGCTGGACAGCCGCACCACCGCGGAGAGCCGGCTGGCCGCGGTCGCGCGCGAGCTGCACCGGCCGGTGGCCGAGCGCACGGTCTTCCTCGACAACGACAGGGCGCCGCACCAGATCGCGGCGCGCCTTGAGGAGGCCTTGGCACACGCCACCGAGCGCGGGAGCGCCGTGGCCATCGGGCACCCCTACCCGGAGACCGTGGCCGCCCTGCGCGCGTTCCTCGCCCGGCACGGCGCCGAGGTGCATCTGGTGCCCATCGAGCGGGTCAGCGAGCCGCCGCTCTCGCCGCCGTGGCTCCGAACCTGCGAGCCCAGGACGCCAGCGCCCGGCCCGAGCGCCGAGCCCGCGCCGGCGCCCGAGACAGCACCCGGCGCCGAGCCCGCACCGGCCGAAGCCCCCGCACCGACGCCCGCGCCCAGGTAGCCCGGCGCCTCGATTCGCGAGGCGCCGCCTACCCGTTTTGGCTGCTACTCGCCGTCGCCGTCGCTCTCGAGGTCGTTCGGGACGATGCAGACGCGGCGGAAGACGCCCTCGCCCTCGGAGCGCGTGGTCACGCCGGCGTGCTCGCGCAGGGCCATGTGGATCAGGCGGCGCGAGCGCGGGTCGAGCGGGCCCATCTTGAAGGTCTTGCCCTCTTCGACGGCGCGGTCGGCCAGCTCCACCGCGGAGCGCCCGAGATCCTCGTCGACCTGGCGCTTGGCACCGCCGGAGTCGATGACGACCTTCTTGCGGTCCTCGGCGTCGAAGTTCACGACCTTGTCGACCAGGTGCTGAAGCGCGTCGAGCAGCTCCATCTCCTTGGCCACCAAACACTCATGGTAGACGCCCGAGTTCATGTCGAAGCGGATGCTGGCCTCGTCCTCGGTGACCTCGACGGTCATGCCGAAGCCCATGCCGGTCAGCACGTCGCGCAGGACCTCGTGGGCGTCCTCGCCGATCTCGGAGAGCTGAACGCCCTCGGCCACGTGCATGATGACCTCGGTCGGGCCGTCGGTCGGCACGGGCACGGCCACGTCTTC
>CAZNZH010000453.1:0-5201 GCA_964577445.1 uncultured Myxococcales bacterium | reverse complement strand
TGCCCGAGCGGGTGACCACCTCCAAGCCGCCGTCGGCGCGCTGGGCTGCGTCCACGGCCAAGACCGTGCACTGCGCGCCGAAGCGCGTCGCCAGCTCGCTGAGGATCTCGGGGCGCTCGACGGCGGCGGTGTTCACCGAGACCTTGTCGGCCCCGGCGTCCAGAAGGCGCGCCGCGTCCTCGACCCGGCGCACGCCCCCGCCGACCGTGAGCGGAATCCGCAGGACCTCGCGCACTTTGCGCACGGTCTCCACGGCGTGGCCGCGGCCCTCGGGCGTCGCGGAGACATCGAGGATCACGAGCTCATCGGCACCTTGGGCCTCGTAGGCGGCGGCGCGCTCGGCCGGGTCCCCCGCGTCGACGAGGCCCTGAAACCGTATGCCCTTGACCACGCGGCCGTCGCGGACGTCCAGGCACGGGATGACTCGCACGGTCAGCATCAGACGGCCTCCAGCCAGCGCGCGAGGAGGTCCTGGCCCCACGCGCCGCTGAGCTCCGGGTGGAACTGGCAGGCCAAAAGCGGCCCGCGCTCCAGCGCCGCGACGAAGGCCCCGCCGTGGTCGGTCGTGGCACCCGAGTAACCCTCGGGCAGCGCCTCCAAGCGGTAGGAGTTGGCGTAGTACGCGTAGCCGTCTCGTAGCAGGCGGCTGCCCTCGACGGGGCTCACGCGGTTCCAGCCGAGCTGCGGGATGATGAGGCCGTCGTGAAAGCGCCGGACGGTGCCCGGCACGACGCCGAGGCCGGTGGCCCCCGGCGTCTCCTCGCTGGCCTCGCACAGGAGCTGTAGCCCCAGACACACCGCCAGCAGCGGCTTGCCCGACCTCGCGCGCTCGGCCAGCGGGCCCGACAGCCCGCGGGCGTTCAGCTCGTCCATGGCGGCGCCGAAGGCCCCCACGCCCGGCAGGACCACCCGGGCCGAGCGCTCGATGTCGGCGGGATCCTCGGTCAAAAAGGGCTCAGCCCCTACGCGGCGCAGACCGGCGAGCACCGAGGCCAGATTGGCGGAGCCCGTGCGGACGACGGCGAGCCCCATCAGAGCACCCCTTTCGTGCTCGGGATGTCGCCGGTGCCGTCGCGAGCCACCGCTTGACGCAGCGCAATGGCCAACGCCTTGAACGCGCTCTCAGAGCGGTGATGATCGTTTGTGCCGCGCAGCACGTCGACGTGAATCGACGCGCGCGAGGCCATGGCCAAGGACTGAAAGACGTGGGTGATCAGCTCGGTGTCCAGCTCGCCCAGGCGCTCGCGGCGCAGACCCAGGTCGACCTCGGGCCAGGGTCGGCCCGAGAGGTCGATGACGGCTCGGGACAGGGCCTCGTCCAGCGGAGCGTAAGCGTAGCCGAAGCGCGCGATGCCGCGGCGGTCGCCCAGGGCCTCGTCCAGCGCCTGCCCCAGCGCCAGCGCGCAGTCCTCGGCCGTGTGGTGGCCGTCGACGTGGAGGTCGCCCTGACACGTCAGCTCCAGGTCAAACCGGGAGTGCTTGGTCAGCGTCGTCAGCATGTGGTCGAGAAAGCCGATGCCGGTGGCGATCGTGGCGTCGCCGGTGCCGTCGAGGCTCAGGACCAGGCGGATGTCGGTCTCCCGCGTCGTGCGCGAGATCTCGGCCTTGCGGGGCGCGGGCAGGCTCATGGCAGTAGCTCCTCGAGGGCGTCCAAGCTGTCCAGCACGCGGGCCGCGCCGGCAGCGAAAAGCGAGGCGGTGACAACGTCTCTGTCCGACTCACCCGGCGCCACGATGCCCAGCGGCACCACGCCAGCGGCGCGGGCGGCGCGGATGTCGTCGGGGGTGTCGCCGATCATCCACGCGCGCTCGACGCCCAGGCCGCTGAGCGCCGCGCGCACCACGTCGGGCGCGGGCTTCGGCGGGCCGTCCTCCATGCAGACGACGACCTCAAACAGATCGGAGATACCGCGCTCTTCGAGAAATCGTCGGGCGTCGCGGCGCGGGCGGCCGGTGACGACGCCCAGGCGCGCGCGCTCGCACAGGCGCTCGAGCAGCGGGCGGCCGCCGACCAGCCGCTCGGTGAGGCGCAGGCCGGGGCTCTCGGCGGTGCCCTGGTACAGCGACTCAAAGCGCTCGGTGACGACCGCGAGGCTCTGCTCGACGCCGCGCCGGGCCATCAGCTCGCGGGTCAAGATCCAGTCGTTGTTCGCGTTGCCGCGGGCTTTGGCCTCGGCGATGGCGGCCAGGTCCACGGTGACGCCGAAGCTCGCGGCGGTCTCGATAATCGCTCGGCGGTAGCTGCCCGAGACGTCGGCGAGCACGCCGTCCATGTCGAAGAGGATGGCCTCGGGCGCCAGCGTCGCGGAGATGGCCGCGCAGAGCCGCCCGAGATCGGCGGCGTCCCCGGGGCAGGTGATGCGGCAGGCGCCGTCGAGCTCCGGGTGGCCGGGCCAGACGCGGACGCCGATGCCGAGGCCGGCGAGGCCGTCGCGCAGCCACGCGGCTCGCGGTGTGCGGCAGAAGACGAAGTTGCCTTGAGACGGCAGCGCGTCGACGCGCAGCTCGGTCAGCAGAGCGTGGAGTGCTGTGCGCTCGCTGCGACGAACTCGCGCATGGACTCGCGGCTCTGGCTGAACTCGCGGCACGCTACCAGGATCGACGCGGCCGAGACGGCGTAGGGGTTGCCGGCGGCGCGCAGCCAGCCGATGAGCTGGGCGGGACCGAGGGCGTAGCCGACGCGTAAGCCCGCGAGACCCCAGGCTTTTGACAGCGTGCGGAAGACGATGGCGTTGGGGAGCGCCAGGGCGACCGAGGTCAGCTCCACGTCGGCGAACTCGCCGTAGGCCAGGTCGACCAGCAGCAGGGCGTGGGGTGCTGCGGCGGAGAGGCGGCGGAGGTCGTCGGCGGTGGCGACGGCGCCCGTGGGGTTAGTGGGCGTGACGATGGCGATGGCCGAGGTGGCGTCGGTGATCTCGGCGATGACGAGGTCGGTCGGGTAGGCGCCGTCGGGCCAGGGGACCTCGCGGACGGTGGCGCCGGCGAGGGCGGCGTAGCGGCCGATCATCTCGAAGGTGGGGACCGGGAGGATGAGCTCGCGGCCGGGCGCGAGGACGGAGCGGGCGGCGCGGTCCAGGGCGTCGTCGCCGCCGGAGGTGACGAGCACCTCGGCGGGGGTGAGGCTGTAGGCGACGGCGAGGGCTTCTTCGAGGCGCGTGGCCTTGGGGTAGCGGCGGATGAGCTCGGGGTCGGCGCTGGCGAGGGGCTGCCAGACGTCGGCGAAGGGGCGGCGGCCTTCGTTGCCGTCGAGGACCAGATCGACGGGGGCGGGGTGGCGCGGCACGCGGTAGGGCGCCATGGCGGCGATGGCGGGGGAGGGGCGTAGGGCGCGGGCGCTTGGGGATGTGGGTGCGGGCATGGTGGAGCCGCCTACGGTACGATCTGAGCGAGGTTGGAGACCACGATGTCGGTGCCACCGCGCGACTTCAAGATGGGGATGAGCGCCGGCAGATCGGCGCGGGGGACGGCGGCCTTCACCGCGTAGCCGGCCTCGCCGTGGAGCCGGGAGACCGTGGGCTCGCGCATGCACGGGAGGATCTCGACGAGCGCCTCCAACCGGGCGTCGGGCACGTTCAGCTCGACCATGACGCGGCGGCGGGCCTCGATGACCGAGCGCACCAGCAGCACGAGGTGCTCGATGGTGGCGCGCTTTTCGGGGACGTCGAGGGCGCGGGGGTGGGCGTACAGGCGGGTCGACGAGCGCATCAGCTCGTCGACGATCTCGAGGCCGTTGGCGCGCAGCGTGCTGCCGGTGGCCGTGTTGTCGACGATGCAGTCGGCGTCTTCGGGCGGGAAGACCTCCGTGGCGCCGTAGGAGCGCACGAAGACCGCGTCGAGGCCCTGGCGCGTGATCCAGGCGCGCGTCATGCGCTCGTACTCCGACGCGACGACGAGGCGGCTGGTGGGCAGGCGGCCGTCGACGACGATCTCTTTAGGGGCCGCGGCCACGATGCGCACGGGGTCCAGGCCCGTGTCCAGCAGCTCGGTCAGCTCGGCCTGGAGCTCATCGACCCAGTCCGCGCCTGCGAAACCGAGATCCCGGGAGCCCAGGTGCAGCATCTCGACGATGTTCTGCGGCTTGAGGATCTTCGTGTCGAAGCCGCCCAGCGAGATGGTCGGGCGGTAGCCGCGCTCGCTCAGGCGCACCCGGATCCCGGCGTCGCCCAGCAGCGCGAACACGCCGTCCTGCATGCGGCCTTTGGGGAGTGCCAATCGAACGTCGGCCTGGAGATCAGTGGCGGTCATCGAGTTCCTCGTCGTCAGGTGTCGGGCGCCGACGAGGTCGCGAGACCACACGCCGGCTCCGGGTGGGAGGGCCAGCGTGGTGAAAGCGAGACGCGCGCGCCTAAACCAGTACCGACCGTCCCCGGTGGGGGTGGTGATGGCCGTGGAGATGGGCTTCGAGCCGCGTCATGGCCGCAGCTATGGCACAGCGGCGGCGATGGATCCAGCGGAAAAGACGACGCCGCTGGGGTCGCCCAGGCCACGGATTGCGCGCCGGCCGCGGTTGCGACACGCTCGCGACGTCGCGCCCGCGCCGCCGGTCCGCGACCTCCACCTCCCAGGCTGAGCCCCATGGATTTCGCCGTCATCTGGGTCTTCGGCGTCACCATCGTCGCCCTGATCCTGTTCGTGACCGAGCGGGTCCCCATCGATCAGGTCGCCATCGGGATCCCCGTGCTGCTGCTGCTCGGCGGCGTGATCACCGCCGAGCAGGCGACGGCCGGGCTGTCCAACCGCGTCACCGTCACGGTGGCCGCCATCATGGTGGTGGGGCTCGGGCTCGACAAGAGCGGCGTCGTCAACGCCATCGGCCGCTGGGCCCTCCACGCGCCTGTCGGCGGGCCGCGGGTGCGCGTCTTCCTGCTCTGCCTCCTCGCCGCCTTCGTCTCGCCATTTCTCAATAATACCGCGGTAGTAGCCGTGTTGCTGCCCGTGGTGCTGCGGGTCGCCCACTCCTACGGCGTGGCTCCCTCTAAGGTCCTGATCCCGTTGAGCTTCTCAGCGATCCTGGGCGGCACGGTCACCCTGATCGGCACCTCGACGAACCTCGTCGTCTACGGGATGGCGCAAAATCGCGGGTTCGACGCGCTGACGATGTTCTCCATCGCCCCGCTTGGCCTCATCTACCTGGCCGTCGGCATGACCTACCTCTTCACGGTCGGGGCGTGGCTGCTGCCGAAGCGCGAGGCGCCGCGGGAC
>CAZNZH010000452.1:0-5201 GCA_964577445.1 uncultured Myxococcales bacterium | reverse complement strand
CCGCCCAGACGCCCACATCGACGCAGATCGCCGCCACCGACAGCCGCATACCACCTGATCCAGCTCGCCTCATCTCCGGCACTCCCGCCCGCCCAACGTGGCCCCGCTCAACCGCCCGGGCCCGCCGGCAGGCGGCGGCGATTCTAGCACCATCGACGCCGTCGGGACCGCATCATACGGGCAAAAAAAGGCATCCGGCTCGTGGCGTCAACCGTCGCCTGTGCCGAGCAGGCGCGAGGCGACCTGCTCGGCACAGGCGAGCGGTAAGTGCTCGTAATCATTCTTGACTCTCAGGACCACAGACGCCCCCGGTGCGCGCGCGCAGGGCGTCCCGGTCGCTGTCCCAGGTCAGCATCTCGACCATGGGCAAGAACGCGTTCGGCTCGATGATGCGCTTACACACCATCGCGCCGGCCTCGACCTGCCCGGAGCTGAACGGGAACACCTGCATCAACGCCACCGCCTGGCCGGTGGTGAACCAGGGCTTCGTGCGCATCACGTCGCGCAGGTAGCTGAGCTGGGTCTCCTCGAAGGCCTGCTTTTTCACGGTCTTCACCAGGGACTGAAACTCGGCGGCGCCCATGGCCTCGATGACCGGGGCCGGCGGCGGCGCCTGAACGACGATGATGTGCTGGGGCAGCGGGTCGGCGTGGACCACGATCTGGGGCCGCGGCCGAACGCTCGGCCGATTGGGCCTGCCGTGGCCGCCCTTGCCGAATTCGCGAAGCTCGGCATGGAGCGCGAGCAGCGTGCGGGTCAGATCGCGGGCCTCGCCCGAGAGCTGAGCGGCCTGCATCTGGCGCGGAGGCGGCATCTTCTTGCGGGTGATCTTCACCAGCCGCTCGGTCACATGGTCGAGCTGCGCGAGCGTCGCGTCGATGTCATCGCGGACGCTGTCACGGGTCCGCTCGACCGGGGCCGGCCCGGCGACGAACACCACGCCGATGGTGGCGTCCCCGCCGGGCCCTTGGGGCCGGTCGACGCGCCACCAGTCCATCGCGGCGCCGCAGTGCGTCGCCTGGGCGTAGCGGGCGCGGATCTCGTAGAGCCCGGGCGCGTCCGGGATCTCCAGGGTGAAGTTGGCGCGCTGCCACCCGCCGCTCATGCCGCCGCCGTTGTAGACGCAGGCCTGGGCGCGGGGCTCACCGGCCAGGCCGACGATGATCTGGTTGACGGCGCCGCCGCACCCCGGGCAGTGGTGCGCCAGCTCCACCTGGGCGCTGATGCGGCCGCCGCGCTCGAGGTTGAGCACGTTGCCTTCGCCTTGAAGGGTGAGCCCGCGGAGGGTGAAGCGGCCCTTGTCGCTGAAGGGCTCGTGCAGCGTGACCCTCCCCGGGCCGGGGCCGGCGAGGGCTGGGCCGGCGAGGGCGAGAGAGGTGAAGACGGCGAACACGGCAAGTCGCGTCGATACAGACATGGTCGACTCCATGGGGCGGGGTGGGTGTGTCGCGAAGACGAGCGGCATCGACGGCACGCCGGCGCGCTTATTCGTTCGTCTCGACGGCGGCGAAGCGCGTGACCACCTCGGCGAGCACCTCGGTGCCCCAGCGCAGGCCCTCCACCGGGATGCGCTCGTCGTGCCCGTGGAAGAGGTCGGCGAAGCGCATGCCCTGAGGCATCTTCACCGGCGCAAACCCATACCAGCGCGCGCCCAACTGGGTGAACGCCTTCGCGTCGGTGAAGCCGGGCAGGAGGTAGGGGACGACGGCGGCGTCGGGCTCCCGCTCCCGCAGCACCTCGTGGATCGTGTCCCACAGCTCGGACTCCCGCGGCTCGGTGACCACCGGCGGCATCTCGCGCATCACGTCCAGCTCGACGTCGGGGCCGAGCACGGCGCGCAGCTCGGCGAGGACATCCGCGGTGGTCTGCCCCGGCAGGGTGCGGCCGTCGATCTGGACCTCGGCGACGCCGGGGATGACGTTGGTCTTGTCGCCCGCGCGGATGACCGTCGGCGAGGCGGTGTTCCCGAGCATCGCGGCCAGCCCACGCGCCACCGAGCGATCCGGGAGGCGCTTGAGCAGGACCGACGCCAGGCTCGGCGAGAGCAGCCGCTTGATGATCGGACGCGCCAGCGCCGGCTGCTCTCGCGCGATGGCGTCGATGAAGTCGCTGACCACGGCCGTCATGCGGCGCGGCAGCCCGCGCTGGCCCAGGCGCGCGACCGCTTCGGCCAGCTTGATGACGGCGGAGTCCTCGCGCGGCATCGACCCGTGGCCGGGCTCCCCGCGAAAGCGCGCCCGCACCCAGCACACGCCCTTCTCGGCGATCTGCACCGTGTAGAACGGGCGCGCTCCGATATAGATGTTGAAGCCGCCGCCCTCGCCGATGGCGAACTCCGCGCGGACGAGGTCCGGGTGGTGCTCGCACAGCCACAGCGACCCCTGCTGGCAGCCCGCCTCTTCGTCCGCGACGCCGGCGAAGATGAGGTCGCGCTCGAGCTGCACCCCATCGCGCGCCAACCTGCAGATCAGGGCCACGCTCATGGCCGCCATGTTCTTCATGTCGATGGCGCCGCGCCCCCAGACGCATCCCTCCGCGATCTCGCCCGAAAAGGGCGGGTGCCTCCAGCGCGCCGCGTCGGCCTCGACCACGTCCAGGTGCGCGGTCAACAGCAGCGGCTCCTTGGCGCCGGTCCCCTTCAAGCGCGCCACGACGTTCGCCCGCCCAGGCGCGCTCTCGAGCACCACCGGGTCCAGGCCGGCCGCGCGCAGCTCGTCGGCGAGCAGATCGGCCGCGGGGCGCTCGTTGCCCGGCGGGTTGGTGGTGTCGATCTGGATCAGGCGCTGGCAGAGGTCGAGCGCGTGGTCGTAGAGCTCAGCGTCCGCCCGAAATGAGGTCTGCATCGTGAAGCCTTGTCGCGGGCCGAGCCCGCCGGGTACCCGGCGTGGCCGCGACCGGATCGGCCGCGACGAGCGGGTCGCCCACCGCTATCTCACCGCGCCCTCCCCTGCAATCCGCTTTCGTGACCGCGTTGCTACCCGCGCCGTGTGCGCCGCGGCACGGGCTCGCCCCGCCCGCTGACCAGCCGCGGGGCCGCCGCCACCGGTCAAAACCCCACGGCGTAGATGGTCGCGCGAAGGGTCGCGTCGAGGTCGGCACCCGGCACCGAAGCGCCGTCTTGCACGGTGAGCTCGCCGTCGCCCAGCACGCCGAGGAGCTGGGCGTCCTGCCAGGTCGCCGCGTCGACGGTGAAGAGGTAGGCGACGGCCGTGGTCCCGTCCACGGGCAGCACCGCGTCGGGCAACAAGGCCCAGGGCGAGACCGGGATGTTGACGATCCAGATGCGGTCGCCGGGCGGCTGCACGAAGACTTGCAGGTAGGCGAGCGAGCCGTCGGTCACCGCCGGCTCTAGCCCCGCCAGCGCGCCCACCTTGACCACCGGGAGGTCGGCGCCCGCAAAGTTCAGGGTCGCGGTGCCGCCGCCGGCCTGAAACGGGTCAGCCTTGCCCAAGGTGTCCCAGCGGGTGTGCAGCGTGGCGGTGAGGGTGCCGGAGGGCTTCAGGCACGGGGCCTCGCGCAGGGGCCCGGCCTGAAGCCCGCCGATGGCCGCCAGCTCGCCCGCCAGACGCGCGCGACGCCCGGAGACGAAGGCCACCACGCCCTCGCGCGCCGCGATGTACGGCTGGAGCTCGCCGGGACCCAGGTGCGGCCGCAGCAGCTTGTCCATCCGGGCGATCTCCGCCAGCAGCCCCTGCGAATCCCACGCCGCGTCGAGCAGCTCCCCCAGCCGGGTCGCGAAGAGCGCACGCCCGGCGGGCAGAAGGAAGATCCGCCGGACCAGAGCGCCCGTGGTGCGTGCCAGCGCCGGGCCCTCGTCCTGCGCGCCGGTGGGGAAGGTGCCGTCGACGCCCCAGGGGATGAAATGGAGCCGGCCGCCGTCGTCGGGGTCCGCATAGACGTAGAAGTTGTTGGTGTTTCCGGCGTACCCGTCCCAGTGCCCGACCAGCACCTCCGCAGCCCAAAAGGTGAGGAACGCGTCGAGGTCGATGACGGCGTCGAGCGCGTCCAGAAGCTGCGTGTCCGGGGCCTCCAACGCCGCGGTCAGCGCGGCCAGCGGCGCCTGGGTTGGCGTGTCCTTGTGGGTCTTCTGCTCGAAGGTGGCCATCCAGCCCGCGCGGAAATCCGACAGCGCGCCCTCGTACATCAGCCCCTCATCGCTCGCGAAGTGGCGGCGGATGAAGTCCTTCTTCACCGGCTCGACGTGCACATAGAGCCGCGCGGGTCCGCCGTTGACGCGGACGAGCGCGAAGCTACAGCGCGGCGACGGGACGCCCGCCGCGGCGAACACCTGAAAGGCGAGGCACTGCCGGACGTACGCCGGATCCTGCACGGAGTTGTTCAGGGTGAGGCGCTCCGTGTCGCCGAGCCTCTGGTCGGCGACGAAGGTGTCGAAGTCCACCTTCAGCGAGGGCTTGTCGACGCTCATCGAGCCGAGAAAGCCCTTTTTGCGCACGCCGACCTGCTCGCGCGTGAAGCCGTCGACGGTGACCGCGGCGGAAAACCACGTAAACGGGTCCTTGGCGACGCCGTCCAGGCAGCCAGGGCCCAGCACATCGAAGAGGGTGCGCGTCTGGTCGCGCAGGGCCTGCCAGTCGGTCGCCGCGAGGGTGATGTCGACCGCTACCAGGTGGTCGGGCCGGTAGAGCGACTCGTCGAAATGCTCGGGCGGCTCGACGAGCTCCGGGCCGCCGTCCGGGATCAAATCCCCAGGCGTGACCTCACTATTTTCAAGATCCGGGGCCGCGTCGCCCGCCGCGTCGGCCCCGCCCGCCTCGGCGTCAGCGCTGCCGTCGATCGCGCCGTCCGGCACGCCGTCCGGCCCGCCGTCCGCCCCTTGAACCTCGCCTGAGGCATCCCCCGTCCCGGCCGGCGACCCGCACGCCACAAGCGAGACCAGCGCCACCGACACGAGCAGCCACGCCCTTCGTCGCTCCATCGACCACCTCCGCAGCCCATACTACCCCGAAACCTCCCCGATCCACGGCGCCGGACACCACCCCACCTCATCGCCTCACCCTCCCCGGCCGACTCCGGTACACTCACCCGCCATGGTTGGACGCGGGCGCACCGAGGGGCCCGACCTCGAGCCCCTCCGCCGCTTCGACCCTGCGGCCGAAGCGCCGCTGAGCTCCCGCGTCGCCGCCTTCAGCACGCCACCCCAACGCCTCGAAGCGCCCGGGACGCCAAGACGCGCCCCCCCT
>CAZNZH010000451.1:1690-5207 GCA_964577445.1 uncultured Myxococcales bacterium | reverse complement strand
CCTGGGTCAGCGGTCAAGCCGAGGGCTGGACCCTCACCCACCAGCTCCTGGTCCAGCTCAAGGGCGTGCTGGTCAGCGCCGGCTACGCGGGCGCCGTCGCCCTCGCCCTGGTCGCCCTGGTCGACCGCACCGTGGGCCTGCGCGTCACCGAGTCCGAGGAGATGGCCGGCCTCGATGAGAGCCTCCACGGCGAGCACGGCTACGGCCTGCTCAACCCGAACTGAACGCCGCACCTTCAGCCCAAAACCGTGAGGATCTATCGATGAAAATGATCACCGCCATCATCGAGCCCGCCAAGCTCGACAAGGTCCGCGAGGCGCTCATCAGGGCCGAGATCACCCGCCTGACGGTCAGCCGCGTGTCCGGCCACGGCCGCCAAGCCTCGGAGCCCCAACTCTACCGCGGCATGGTGGTCGTCCCGGACCTGAACCCCAAGGTCCGCCTCGACATCGCCTGCAACGACGAGTTCGTCGAGCCCTGCATCGACGCCATCTGCGAGGCCGCCCGCGAGGACGACAACTCGCTGGGTGACGGCAAGATCTTCGTCACCCAGCTCGAGGAGGTCATCCGCATCCGCACCCACGAGCGCGGCGGCACGGCGATCTAGCGAGGTGCGACTATGGGGAATGGGGACACCCTCGAGGTGGGCGTCCCCATAGTCAGCCGCCGCAGGTGCCCAGCGCGTCGTTGCCTACCCAGGACGTCCAGCCGATGAACTCGTCGAGCTGGGCGAAGAGGGCGTCGACGAGGCATTGGGGCAGCTTGGGGTTCTTGGAGAGGCGGAACAGCGTGCCGCTGACCGTGGCGAGCGCGGGGAGCGCCAGGCTGGTGAGGACGGCATTGCCCGAGATCGAGAGGTCCCCCTTCACCTCCGAGGCGCTCAGGGACAGGGCCGTGAGGTTCTGGTTGCCGTCGACCGTGAGGTCTCCCGAGATCCTGGCGAGGGCGTCGAGGTGGAGCTCTTTGAGGCCGTAGGTGCCGCTGACTCGCAGGGCTCCGCCCACGGTGGCGAGGGACGCGTTGCTGTAGACGCCGAGCTTGGTGAAGCCCTCGATGGTCAGGGCGCCGCCGACGCTCTTGAGCGCGCTGAGGTCGGCGCTGGCGAGGTTTTGGCACTTCAGCACCGTGAAGGCGCCGCCGATCTTCGCCAGGGCCGGCAGCGCGAGCGTGCTCAGCGCCGCGTTGGTGCTGACCAGCAGGTCGGCGCCGAGGTTGGCGAGTTTCGGGAGGTTCACCGTCGCCAGCGTGGCGTTGCCCTCGATGGCGGCTTCCTCTTTGACGTCCACGAGGCCGGGCAGGTCCAGCGCGGTGAGGCCCGTGTTGCCGGTGATGTCCAGGGAGGTGCCGACGGTGGCGAGCTCCGGCAGGTCCACCGCGCTCAGGGCGGCGTTCGACACGATGGAGAGGTCCTCGCCGACGCTGACCAGGGCGGGCGCGCTGAAGGTAGTGAGGCCATCGTTTTTCAGCAGCACGATGAACTCATCGATGCTCTTGAGCGCCGGCAGCGACACGCTCGCCAGCAGCGGGTTGGACTGAAACGCCAGCCCGTCGGCGACCCTGCCGAGCTGCGGCAGCTCGACGGCGGTCAGCGCGGCGTTTTCGAACATGGACAGGTCGTGTTTGACCTGGACCAGCAGGTCCAGCGCGACGTTGGCCAGCAGCGGGTGTTGGCTGACGATGAGGTTGCCGCCGACGAAGGCGACCTTGGGGGCCGCCAGGGTGGTCAGGGCGCCGTTGCCCCAGAACCACAGGTGGTTCCCGACGGTGCTGAGCGCCGCGAAGTCGATGGTCGCCGCACCGTCGTTATTGCCGAAATATATGTTATTGCTCACGTTTTTTACCGCTGCCACGTCGAAGGCCGGGGCGTTGACGTCGATGAGCCAGAGGTCCGCGCCGACCTCGGTGAGCTTCGGGAGCGCCACCAAGCCCGCGGACGGCAGGGCCTCCAGGTGCAGCGTCGCGCCCACGCGGGTGAGCGCCGGGAAGGCGACGGCCGCGAGCGCGCCGTTGAAGCGCACGCTGACGGTGGCGCCTACGCTCTGGAGTGCGCCGAGAGACAGCGTCTTCAGCGCGCTGTCGCCGTCGACGCGCAGCTCGCCGCCGATGGTCGCGAGCTGCGGGAGGGCCAGGTCGGTCAGCGCGAAGTTGAAGCGGACGGTGACGTCCCCGGCGACCGCGGTGACCGTCGCGAGCACGACGGTGAGCAGCGCGGCGTTTCGGTCGATGATCACGTCCTGGCTGAGGGTCTGCGGCGCGCCGGCGTCGACGGTCGACAGCGCGGGGTTGTCGGCGAGGTCCAGACCGCCCAAGACCTGGAGCTTGGGCAAGCGCACCTCGCGGAGCAGCGGATTGCTCGCGGCGACGAGGGAGCCGCTCAGGGTGGTCAGCTCGGGCGCGCTGAAGGTCTCGAGCGTGGAGTTTTCGGCGATGACGAGGTCGCCGCCGAGGCTCTTGAGCTGGGTCAGGACGGCGACGCCCAGGCCGTTCGCGTCGATGATGAGGTCGCCGGTGATGATGTCGTAGGCGAGGAGGTCCTCGAGGTCGCGTGTGCTGCGGACGACCGCGCTGCCGTTGAGCACGACGTCGTCGCCTTGGGTCGCGAGGAAGGGGACGATGACGGGCTCGCCGCCGGGGCAGTGGATGGTCGCGGTGGAGTCGAGGTTGTCGACGATGGAGCAGGTGCCGTTGTGGAGGAGGGCGCTGGTGCCGTCGTCGCAGCTCACGGTCCAGGTGGCGTCGCCGTTGTCGAGCAGCGTGCAGGAGCGGCCGTCTTTGCCGTCGGTGATGGTCGCCCAGGTGCCGTCGGGGCAGACGACGGTGACGACGCCTTCGGAGTTGTCGGCGATGGTGCAGGCGGGGCTGGGGCCGCCGGGACCGGCGACGACGACCGCGGTGCCGTCGCTGCACGCGATGGTCTTGGTGCCGTCGGGGTTGCTCGAGACCGAGCACGAGGTCCCGGGTGCGCCCGGAGCGCCGGGCTCGCCATCCGCGCCGGGTTCGCCGGGCGTGCCGGGTGCGCCGGGTCGCAACACCGCGGAGGTGCCGTCGGGACACGACACGCTCAGGGTCCCGTCGCCGTTGTCGACGACGCCGCAGGCCACGTCGCCAAGCTCCGAGCCGCCGCAGCCGCCCGCGAGGCCGGCCGCCAGCAGGCCGAGGGTCGTCAAATAGAGTGCTCTCATCTCATTCCTCGGGTGTCGTCAGGACACACTTCAGGATCTCGTCGCGATTCGTCGGGCAGGGCGTGGACTCCACGCAGGCCGTGAGCGCCGCCACATCCAGGTCGAGCGAGCGGCCGGTCGCCTTCAGGACGCCCGTGATGAACCAGGCGTAGAACTCGCTCACGTAGTCGAGCTCAAGCGGCAAGCGGAACAGGTCAGCGCAGGTCGTCGTGAGCACCTCGGTCGCGGCGAGCACGTCCGGCGGCACGACCGCCGGCGGGTTGGCGCAATCGTGCTCGCCACACAGCGCTTCGCCGCCCATGGAGTTGATGCAACTGCTCACCGCCAGGCGCTGG
>CAZNZH010000451.1:0-1680 GCA_964577445.1 uncultured Myxococcales bacterium | reverse complement strand
CCGCGCCATGACGCCGCCGCCGCCTCGCACGCGGCGACGTCGGGCCAGACCTCCGGGATGAAGCCGCAGTCTTCGCTGTAGGTCGTGCAGATCGCGGCGTCGAGCGCGGGGTAGTCGGCCGCGGTGCAGGCGATGAGATAGATGGGGTCGCAGGAGCTCAGCGCCTTCACCGCGCACGCGCGCATCGGCTCGAAGCGGCCCGTGGGCGTCAGGGTGGTGGCCAGGGCTTCGCAGTACAGCACGCACTCGCCGTGGGAGGCGCCGAAGAGCATGCGCGGGTGGGAGAGCAGGTCGCAGCCGGCCGCGGCGTCGCACAGCGCTTCGCAGCCGGTGTCGGCGACCGGGGCGTCGCAGCCGCCCAGGTTCTTGCACCGCAGCGTTTCGACGCGGCCGATGACGCCGCCGCAGATGGCGCGCCGCGCGACGCCCGGTTGGTCCAGGGCGGCGAGGCAGGTGGTGGCGCAGTCGGGGCCGGCCCCCACGGACGGGTCGCAGACCGCCTGGCAGTCGGCGGGGCCCGCGCCGCCGCCGGGGCAGTAGTCTCTCTGGGCGCCGCAGAAGTCGGCGCACCCGCGGGGCCGCGTCGCGAGCGGGACGCAGCGGTCCTCGACGCGCACGAACCCGCTGTGGCAGCGCCACCCGCACTGCGCCGGGGCAGACCAGCCGGTGGCGTCGGTGTAGCGCACCTCGACGCCCTCGGGGACCGCGGCGGCGTCGCGGGGTGGCGCGGCGGCGCAGGCGACGGTGCGGCGGTCGATGCAGGCCGGCCCGGCCGCAGCTACGAAGTCGGGGTCGCACTCGCAGGTGACGCGCCCCGCCACCACCACGCAGGTCCCGTGGTCCGAGCAGGTCACGCCCTGGCACGGATCCGGCGAGACGTCGCCGACCTCTTCGGAGGCGTCCACCTCCCTGGGCCCCGCGCCGTCGGCGGCGTCCAGCGCGTCGGCGGCGTCCGGCGCGCCGCCGGCGTCCACGCCCCCATCGGCGCGCCCCGCCTCGCCCGCGCACGCGGACACCGCGCCCACAAGCCCTGCGAAGGCCACCACCGCGACCGGCCATGGCTTCCACGACAACCTCACGCCCCCGTGACGACGGCGCGAGCATAGACACGCGGCGCGCCCGACGAAAGCGCGAGCGGCGTCTCACGCGGCGGGCGGCCACCGCGCTTCATCGCGTCACCGCCGTCGATCAATAGGGGCCGATGCACGTCCCGTCCGGCTCGGGCGCAGGCGTCGGCACGGGCACGCCATTGTCGTAGGTGCCGGGCGTCGTGCAGGTCCGGTTGCCCAGGCACTCCGTGTCGTGGCGGCAACGCGAGCCGGCCAGGTGCGGGTCGGTGAAGCCAGGCGTGGTCGCCGGGTTGGTGTGTGATTTGCCACAGTTGAAGCCGTTGCTCGCCGCCATTCCCGAAAACGCGCCGGTCGCGAAGACGTTCTTGCAGCAGCCGTGAGCCGCTTTCGGCCAGATCTCGCACAGCGGGTTGCAGGAGCAGTAGCCGCCGTCGAACTCGCTGGGGTCGCCGATGATGCCGTTGCCGCTGCGCGGGCTGTTGCTGGTGAAGATGCCGTTGGTGGCCCAGCCACACGCCGCGTTGATGTGGGTGTCCGCGAGCCCCAGGGCCGCCGCGGACTTGAAGAGCGCGCACCAGTCGTACGTGATGGTCGCGCCGATCGTGCGCGG
>CAZNZH010000450.1:0-5207 GCA_964577445.1 uncultured Myxococcales bacterium | reverse complement strand
AGACGCCCGAGCTCGCGCTCGACGCCGACGCCGGCGCGGTCGCGGGCTTCTGGGTCAAGATGGCCGCCGAGCCTGCGTATGAACACGACTTTGGCCAGGGCCCGGTCCTCTTCGACACCGATGTCTTGATGCTCATCGCGGACGACGGCACCGGGAAGCCGGAGATGATCTGGAAGAGCACCGCGGCGTCGGCCTTCGGCCAAGCGAACACGACCAATGGCGCGTGGAAGTACCAGGTCGCGCGCCTGTCGAAGTTCGCTGGCGCTACCGTGAAACTGCGGCTCACCTTCACCAGCGACGCCGACAACAACTACAACACCACAGTAGGCGGTGAGCGCTGGTACGGCGCCTACGTCGACAGCCTGTCGGTGCGCGCGAGCTGCGCCGCCGAGGTCTGCACGCCCGGCGGCGCGCCCTGCCCGTCGGACGGCCAGGGCTGCACCGCCGACGTGTGCACCCCGTACGCCGTTGGGACCGGCGGCGTCTGCGGCTACCAGACCGCGGTCATCGGCGAAGAGTGCACGAGCTGCGGCGTCCCGGGTGACTGCGGCAACGATCCGTGCCTGATCTACTCCTGCACCGCCGGGATCTGCGGCGCGGACCTGAAGCCCGAGTGCTGCTTGCCCTCGTCGAGCTTCCCGGCGATCACCACGGCGCCTGAGGTCGCGATCGAAGGCTTCGAGGACGCCGACATCTCCGACTGGGAGATCGTGGACCCCTTCCCGACCGACAACGTGAGCTGGTCGGTGACCGACGTGCTGCCTTACGCCGGTGTCTACACGCTCTTCTTCGGTGACCCCATCCTTCAAAACTACATCTCCAACGAGGGCAAGCCCGCGCTCGCGACCGCGTGGTCACCCGCCTTCGGGTTGGAGGCGGACCCCTATCGCGTGCCGGTGGCCTCGTTCTGGCTGTGGCTCTCGACGGAGAACGACGGCGCGGTCAAGCCCCAGGACAAGTTCGACAAGCTCACCGTCCTGGTGGAGGCGGCCGGCGAGGCGCCCGTGACCGTGTGGGACTCGTTTGAAGCGGTGAAGGGCAGCACGAACTTCGGCTGGGAACAGGTCGGCATCGACTTGTCCGCCTTCGCGGGCAAGACCGTGCGGCTGGGCTTCAAGTTCGACAGCGTCGACAACTCCAACGAGATCGGGAAGGGCGTGCGCATCGACGAGCTGACCGTCACCTCGCTGTGCACGGGCGAGGGCTCGTGCATCACGGCTTCGGATTGCGATGACGACGACGCCTGCACCACCGACTGGTGCGAGCTGGGGACCTGCAACAACGAGAAGGAGGACCCGCTCTGCTGCGCCAAGGACGCGGACTGCGACGACCAGAACGCGTGCACCACGCAGGCATGCGTCGAGGGCGCCTGCGACTACGCCTACGATCCCAAGGGCCCCACCTGCTGCGAGGGACCGTGGATCGACGACTACGCGGCCAGCTTCGAGTCGGGCAAGGACGGCTTCGAGGTCGAGACCGACAGCCCGCCGGTGACGTGGCATGTCGTCGACGACGACGGCCAGGCCGGTTCGCACAGCTTCACGTTCTCCAACCCCACGACGGGCTTCTACGAAAACCCCGCTGGGGGCAAGTCGAAGGGCCGCCTGATCTCGAAGCCGATCGCGGTCCCGCCCTACACCACGGGGCGCCCCTACGCGGAGTTCTGGTTCAAGCTGGCGACCGAGTGGGATCTCAATGATCCCGATGAGTTCCTGCCGCTCTTCATCATCGACCAGCTCAAGGTCAGCGTGGCGTTGGACGGCAACATCAAGGCCGCGACGAAGATCTGGGTCAGCGACTACCTGTTCAACACGACACACGGCGACTGGGTGAAGACCCGCGTCGATCTCGATGCATACCGCAACAAGACGATTCAGTTGGTCTTCGCGTTCGAGGGTGACGGCGCCAAGGACGCCTTCGCCGGCCCCTTCATCGACAACATCAGCTTCAAGACGACCTGCAAGTCCGCCGGGGCGATCCAGTGCGTGTATGGCGGCAACTGCACGCCTGCCGACGCTTGCTCCATCGCCTCGTGCTCCGATGACTTCCTCTGTGTCAACACGCCCAAGGACACCCCGGAGTGCTGCAAGCCCTTCACCGTGAGCGAGCTGGGCATCAACTTCGAAGGAGACCCCACCGACTGGAGCTTCGCCTCGTGCGTGCCGGGTGGTGCTGAGGCCGACGAGACGTCGAAGTGGTCCTTCGCCACCGACGCGGACAACGGCTCCATCCCGGCCAAGCAGGGCGCGCGGTCGCTCTACTTCGGCAACGGCACCGACTACGGCGGCTCTTTGGGGCTGGGCTCCTGCGGCATGGCGACCAGCCCGGAGGTCACGCTCGGCACCGACCCGACCCTGCCCTGGGAGATGAGCTTTCAGCTCTACGTGGGCGTCGAGAAGTCGCCCACCTGCTCTGGGGGCGGCCCCGAGTTCTCGGACGTGTTCACCGTGCAGGTCGAAGACGTCGACGCCGGGACCACCACGCAGATCTTCGCCAAGGTGCAGTTGAGCTGCGGCGACTACTCGAAGTGGGTCAAGCGCACGGTCGATCTGTCCGCCTTCGCCGGCAAGACCGTTCGCCTGCACTTCGACTTCGACACCTTCGACGCCATCGACAACGACGGCCCCGGCATCGCCGTTGACGACATCCAGTTCGTCCGAGGGTGCGTGGAGTAGGCATGTTCTGGACTCGTGGCGGGCGAAGGACCATCGGTGGCCTCGCCCGCGCGTGTCCCGCCGCGCTGACCGCGCTGACCGCGCTGACCTTGTGGAGCGGGGCGACCCTCGCCGTCGTCGGGGCGCTCGGCGGCTGCGGGGCGAGCGGCGGCGGGGACGCGGGCTCCGGCGGCGCAGACGCCGCGGAGATCGCTGACGCCTCGGATGCCGACGCGTCGCGGCTGGACACCGAGTCTGGAGCGTCGGACCTCACCGACCGCGACGACGCGGCGGACGCCGGGGACACTGGAGCGGACGATCTCGAGCTGCCGCGTGACCTGGGCCCTCCCCGGCCGGACGCCGACGCCAGCGGCTGCGTGGAGGGCTCGCCATGCGCCGCGACGATCTCGGGCCCGTGCCAAGTGGGGCGGTGTAACGCCCTGGGCCAGTGCGTCACCGTGCCCGATGTCGGCTGCTGCACCGACGACGGCGATTGCGGCGCGCTCACCCCGCCGAGCGCGTGCGAGGTCCTGCGCTGCATCAGCAGCAAATGCGTACCGGACCCGCGCCCCGGCTGCTGCGTGACCGTGGAGCAGTGCGACGACGGGTACGCGTGCACGACCGATCTGTGCGGCGGCCCAGGCGGGCGCTGCGTTCATTGCCCCTCAGGGTGCGAGTGCCCAGGCGCCTTCGAGCTATACGCCCACACGTTCTCCGGCCCAGACCCCCAGGCGTCCGGCTTCTTGATCGAGGATCTCGGGCCCACCGACCGTGTCTCGTGGCGGCGCTCGACGCGTCGATTCGTCTCGCCGCCCGCGTCGCTGCATCTGAGCGACCTGGAGTGCCCGACCTACTACAGCGGCGCGCTCAACGCCGACTGCCAGCCGTCAGACCCCGGGGCCGCAGACGCGGGCGTGGTCAAGCTCACCCTCTACAGCCCCCCCATCCCGCTGCCGCTCACCCCTGGCGGACACGCGGCGCTCGTCTGGGTGTGGTCCGCCGTCGAGCCGCTAAAGACCGGCGGGCCGAGCGAGCGCGACGTGCTGCGCGTGAGCGTCGATCCCGGTTTGGGCGTCGCCTGGCCCGCCACCAGCACGCTGGCGGTGGGGAAATCCACCGGCGGCACCTGGCGCCTGCTGGCCTTCGACCTGGCGCCCTACGGCGGCAGCACGGTGCGGTTGCGCTTCGCGTTCGACACCCTCGACACCAGCGACAACCACCACGAGGGGATCTACCTGGACGACCTGAGCGTGGTCTCGCGCTGCACCGGCGGATGCTGCACGAGCGACGCCGATTGTGCTGGGCTGCCCGGCGCCGACGGCTGCCGGATCCCGCGCTGCATCGACCTGGACGATGGCGCGGGGACGATCTGCGCGCTCTTGCCCGATGACCCGGCCGCTCGCTGCACCGCCTGCGAGCCCCAGGACGCGTGCGATGACGAAAACCCATGCACCGCGGACACATGCGACGCCGCCGGCGCCTGCCGGCACGACGCGTTCTGCTGCTTCGAGCAGGTGGTGCTCTCCGCGAGCTTCGAGGGCGGGCTCGCCGGCTGGTTCGTCGACGGCGGGCAGCCCTCGGACCCGGTGGGCTGGCGCTCGACCAACGCGCAGGCGGTGGTAGGCGGCAGCGCGGCCTGGTTCGGCGACCCCGCGACGGGGACCTACGCGGGCGACGGACGGGTCAGCGGCAGCTTGACGAGCGCGGCCGTGATGATGCCCCAAGCCGGCGTCGTGGGGGCCGATTTGGCGGTGTCATTCTGGCTGCGCCTGGGCACCGAGTGGGACGGGCAATTCTACGACAACCCGGCGGGCCTGGACCGCCTCACCCTGGAGGTCGTCGTGGCTGAAAAGTCAGTCACCGTCTGGTCATCCGACGAGGTCGAGGGCTCGACGGGCGGCCTGTGGGTCCCGGTGACGGTCTCGATGGCGGACTATGCGGCGAAGGCGGTGCAGCTTCGCTTCGTCTTCGACTCCGTGGACGAGACGGCCAACGACCACGAAGGCGCCTTCATCGACGGGCTCGAGCTCGGCGGCCGTTGTCCGAGCGCGGCGCCCTGAGAGGGTGTCCCGTCGCGCCCTACGACACGAGCGCAGCCCACGCGCGAGTGACCGCGACGTGGATGTCGGTGGCCAGGGGCAGGACCCCCTCGTCGATCTCGAAGCGAGGGCTGTGATGGGGCGCCGACGGTGAGCCGTCCGGCGCGCCGCTGCCCACGAGCAAGAAGGCGCCCGGCACCTCGGCGAGGAAATCGCCGAAGTCCTCGCCCGCCATCGTCCGGTAGTCGGTGCGCACCTCACGCACCCCCGGGACCTCCGCACACACCCGCGCCGCCAGCGCCGCGAAGTCGGCGTCGTTGACGGTCGGGGCGGCGTAGCTCTGCCAGTCGACCTCGATACCCACGTCGCTGGTCAGCGCGACGCCCGCCGCCACGCGCAGGACCGCCACGCGCAGGCGCTCTTCCTGCTGCGGGTCGAACGCGCGCACCGTCCCGCGAAGCTCCGCCTCATCCGGGATGACGTTGAAGGCGTCGCCCGCGTGGATCATCCCGAT
>CAZNZH010000449.1:0-5219 GCA_964577445.1 uncultured Myxococcales bacterium | reverse complement strand
CACGAGTGCGCCAACGTGCCGCTCGGGGTCAACGCCTGCGACCACCTCGAGTCGCAGCTCTTCCCGGTCGAGACCTGGGCCAACGATTATGTGGCCGACAACTTCCAGCCGCGCAGCGCGTCGCAGGTCGACATCTGGCGCGTGATGGCCGGCGGAAACGAGGTCACCGTCGAGACCGTGCCGCCGGTCAAGGGCTACGAGAAGTTCAAGCTACAGCGGGGCGGTTGGCTCCAGTTCGCCACCAAGGACTCCTTCGTGGTCAAGGCCGATGGCCCGGTGATGGTCGGGCACTACCTGACCGGCTCCAGCTACCCGGGCGCGGACGTCGTCTGCACCAACACCGGCGTCGGCTCCGACACCGCCATCGGCGACCCGGCCTTCACCCTCGCCATCCCGACCAAGCGCTACCTGCGCGAGTACGCGGTGCTGACGCCGACCGGCTACCTGGAGGACTACCTCAACATCATCGCGACGCTCGGCACCAACATCACCATCGATGGGCAGCCGCTCACCGCGCCGCTGGTGGCGATCCCTGGGACCAACTACGGCGTGGCGCGCACGGTCGTTCAGCCGGGCGTGCACACGGTGAGAGGTGATCAGGTCTTCGGGCTGACCGCCTACGGTTACGATTGCGATGTAAGCTACGCGTACCCGGGCGGGTTGAAGCTCCAAGCGTTGACGGGGAACTGATGGTGCAAAGCCGACAATCGAAGAGGTCTGTCGCGGCGGCGGTCGGCGCCGGCGTGGCGCGAGCGATGAGCGCGGCCGTCGCGGTGGCGCTGCTGCTCGCCAGTGGTTGCGGCGGCGACTCGGTCACCACGGTCGCCGGTGGCGCGGGCAAGCGCGACGGCGAGATCTTGACCTGCCAACCGAGCTGTTTTTTCAAGACCTGCGGCGATGACGGCTGCGGCGGGAGCTGCGGCGTGTGCGGCGGCGGCAGCTCGTGCGAGTCGTTTCGGTGCGTGACGCCGGAGGGCAGCGTCACCGACCCGCTCGACGGCAGCCGGCCCGACGCCAGCGGCGCGCCCGACAGCGACCCGGCGGACTCCGGCGTGGGCACTCCAGACGGCCCCGGGCCGATCAGCCCGCAGGACAGCGACGGCGACGGCGTGCTCAACAACGTCGACAACTGCCCGGAGATCTTCAACCCGAACCAGGCCGACCTGGACCACGACTTCCTGGGCGACGCGTGCGACCCCGACATCGACGGCGACGGGTCGCCCAACGCCAGCGACTGCGACCCCTACTCGCCGGCGGTCCGCCCGGGCGTCCCGGAGCGCTGCGGCAACGGCATCGACGACAACTGCGACGGGGAGACCGACGGGCCGGGCTCCGTCGGCTGCGTGGACTACTACCTCGACGGCGACAACGACGGCTCGGGGTTGCCGGGCAGCAAGGTCTGCCTGTGCGAGAAGACCGCGGAGTACACCGTGCTGGTCGGCGGCGACTGCGACGACACCAACCCGGCGTTGGGGGCGCTCGCCAAGGAGCTCTGTGACGGCATCGACAACAACTGCAACCTGCTCGTGGACGAGGGCTGTGACGACGACGGCGACGGCTACTGCGACGCCGCGATGACGGTGATCGGCTCGCCGGCGGTCTGCCCGCTGGGCGGCGGCGACTGCCTGGACTACTCGCCGACCGTGCACCCGGGGGCCGTGGAGATCGACGGCAACGGCATCGACGACGACTGCGACGGGGTCAAGGGCGGCGAGGTCCAGACCGGCCCGCCTGGGGTCAAGAACTGCCCGGCGGTGTGCCTGGGCAACACCATCGACGCGGCGCTGTGCGCGATGGACCTCTGTTATCCCGACCTGGTCAGCTCGGCGAAGTGGCAGTCGCCGACCAACAGCAATATCGGCAACGCGTGGCAGGCGATCTCGCACTACGGCAACTCGAATAACGACCTCAACCCCTACGCCGGCCCGTCGTATCTGCTGATGGGGACGGGCAAGTGGACCGACAAGGTGCACGAGGGGCAGTCCGGCCTGGGCGGCGGCACCGCGACGGACGTCTACGCCAAAGATGGCTACAAGATCTTCGACGCCAGCGAGCTCTCGGTCGACCTGGTGGCGCCCGCTGGCGCGACCGGGTTTTCGCTGGACTACATCTTTATGTCGGCGGAGTACGAAGAGTGGATCGGGTCGCAGTTCAACGACCGCTTCTACATCGTCCTCACCGGGTCTCAGACCACGGGTGGCAAGAAGACCGTCATCAACAGCACGGCGTGCTCCAACCCGAACAGCTACTCCGATGGCGTCGACCCGGCGACTGGCAAGAAGTTCTGCTACATCGCCATCAACACGGCGTTTTCGGAGAGCTGCTTCAACGTGAAGACCAACATCTCCGGCACCGGACATCAGTGCGGGCTCTCCGGCGGCAGCTCGACGGGGTGGCTCACCACCACCTGGCCTATCGTGGCCGGTGAGACCATGAACCTGACCTTCCATATCCACGACACCTCGGACGACGACTACGACTCCACGGTGCTGCTGGACAACTTCCAGTGGATCGGTGGCGGGCCGGTCTCCGGCGGGACGGCCTCGCACAACTGAGCGGGGCGGGGCGGTCGGCTCTGCTTTTAGCCAGATGATTGCTGGCGAAAAGAGCTACGCCCCGATGCAGTAGAAGTATCCGCCGGCCGTGCCGATGTAGATGCGGCCGTCGACGATGCACGGGGTGCTGTGGGTGCGGGCGTCGAGCTCCAGCGCCCACACGCGCTCGCCGGTCGCGGCGTCCAGGCAGTGGAGCTGCCCGTCGCTGGCGCCGAGCACGACGCGGTCGTCGATGGCGCAGGGGCTCGACCAGGTGCGCACGCCCAGCTCGTGGGTCCAGTAGAGCCGCCCGCTGCCGGCGTCCAGCGCGTGGATGGTGCCGCCCGCGCTCGCCGCGTAGACGCGCTCGTCGGCGACGGCCGGGGTCGCCCAGAAGCCGCCCGCGACGTGAAAGCGCCAGATGGCGTCGCCGGTGATGCGGTCGAAGCAGTGAACGTAGGGGGCCTTGTCTTGGCTGGCCGCGAAGACCCGGTCCTGCCAGATCACCGGGGAGGCGTCGGTGTCGTCTCCGGTGAAGGCGCGCCAGCGGCGGGTGCCGTACTCCGCGTCGATGCAGTGCAGCCAGCCGTCGTAGGTGCCGGTGTAGACCTCGCCGTCGGCCACCGCGGGCGAGGTCTCGCTGCCGTAGGAGCCCGTGTGTCTGCCGGGGTCGAGGCCGCCGACGAAGGTGCGCCAGCGCAGCCTCCCCGTGTCGGGGTGCAGGCAGCGGACGTGCCCGTTCTCGCCGGCGATGTAGAGCCAGCCGCCCTCGACGCAGGCCGACGAGTCGAGGTCGCGCCCGGTGTCCAGCCGCCACAGCACGCGGCCCGTGGCCAAGTCGATGCAGCGCAGCCAGTCGTCCACGTTGCCCACGTAGAGGCGGTTTTCGTAAAGACAGACGCTGGACTTGAACATGGCGGCAGCGTCGAAGCGCCAGCGCTCCGCACCGGTGGCGCAGTCGAGCGCGTAGAGGCCGCCGCCCTGGCTGCCGATGAAGACCGTGCCCCCCAACACCGAGGCCTGGCCGGTCCACCCGGTGCCGCGCCAGGTGTGCGGTTTGCCGTAGTACGACTTCGGCATGTCGGCCATCCGCACCTTCCACAGCACGCGCGGCTGGTCGGGGACGGGGCCGGTGCCGTAGAACGTGTGCGACGGGTTGCCCCGGAACATCACCACGGTGTCGTCGGCGCTCGAGCGATCGCCGTATCTCCACGGCGGCAGCTCAAGCGGCGTCGAAGGCGCGCGTCCCGGGGCGTCGCGCGGGCCGGCGCCGACCACCGGGACATCGCTGCCCCGGGCGAGGGCGCGATCGGGCAGGCATAACCCGGCGGCTCCCGCGGCGGCGGCGCCCAGAAAGCGACGCCGCGAAAACCGCGCGGTCCGTGGTGGGGGAGAGCGCTCCATCGTCCGGTACCCATCGCACGGCGCAGGCTCCCTTTCCATTTTTGAGCGAGGTGGGCTAAACCCAGGCGACCGCTCGACACAACCCGTCGCGCCGATTTGCTATTGACTTGGTACCGATGGTCGCGACTGCCCCGACCGCCCCAACCCCCACCGGAGGAACCATGGCGCTCACCGTGATAGAGGTGCTGGACCGCACCGCAAGCAAGTTTGGCGATCGCGCGGCGATGGCCGTCAAGCGCGACGGCCAGTGGGTCAAGACCTCGTGGAAGCAGCACCGCGAGATCTGCCGCCGGGCGGCCCGTGCCTTCATCCACCTGGGCGTTGAGCCCAAGACCGGCGTGTCGATCATCGGCTACAACTGCCCGGAGTGGTTCACGTCCGACGTGGGCGCGATCCTGGCGGGCGGATTTCCGGCCGGCATCTACACGACGAGCTCGCCCGAGCAGTGCCAGTACATCGCCGACCACTCGGACTCGGCGGTCGTGGTCGTCGAAAACGCCGAGCAGCTAGCGAAGTTCCAGAGCGTCCGAGACCAGCTCCCGAAGCTGAAGGCCATCGTCATGATGTACGGCGACGACCCCGCCGCCGACGTCTACTCGTGGAAGGACTTCCTCGCGCTGGCCGACCAGGTGCCCGAGTCGACGCTCGAGGAGCGCATCGCGGCGCAACACGCCGACGACGTCTGTACCCTCATCTACACGTCGGGGACCACCGGGTCGCCGAAGGCCGTGATGATCTCACACGACAACATCACCTTCGTCGCGCAGACCGTGTCTGAGCTGGCCAACGGCGGCCCCGACGACGCGATGCTGAGCTACCTGCCGCTGTCGCACATCGCCGAGCAGGCCATCACGCTGCACGGGCCGATGTGGATGGGCGCGTGCTCGTGGTTCGCCGAGAGCATCGACCTGCTGGGCGACAACCTGCGCGAGGTGCGCCCCACGATCTTCTTGGGCGTCCCGCGCGTGTGGGAGAAGATCCAGGCGAAGATGGTGGCCGCTGGCGCGCAGAACTCGCCGCTGAAAAAGAAGATCGCGGCCTGGGCGCGCAAGGTCGGCCTCGCGTCGCGCTACGCTGAACAGGACGGCAAGCCCTTCCCGTTCACCCACGCCATCGCGAACAAGCTGGTCTTCTCCAAGGTGCGCGAGAGGCTGGGCCTGGACCGTTGCCGCCTGCAGGTGACCTCGGCCGCGCCCATCTCCAAGGACACCTTGGAGTTCTTCCTCAGCCTGGATATCCCGCTCTACGAGGTCTACGGGATGAGCGAGTGCACGGGGCCGG
>CAZNZH010000448.1:0-5219 GCA_964577445.1 uncultured Myxococcales bacterium | reverse complement strand
CGCCTTGATCGCCGGCATGATCCCGGTCGCGATCGGTGCCGGGGAGGGTGCCGAGGCCCGCGTCCTTGAGTTCCGCGAGCACCTCGCGGAGCTGAGGAGTCGGCTCATCCGCGTCGCGGCGATCCTCGCGATCGGCTTCTTCGCCTGCTGGTCGTGGCGAATCGAGCTCTTCGGCTTCCTCTCGGGCCCCATCGCGCGCGCCCTGGCCGACAACGGCGTCTATCACTTCCAGGCCATCGAGATCACCGAGAGCATCATGGTCTACATCAAGACCTCGCTCGTCGCGGCGGCCGTCCTGACCAGCCCCATGACCTTTTGGCAGCTCTGGTCTTTCGTGAGCCCGGGCCTGCTGGCGAATGAACGGCGATTCATCGTCCCGGTGACCATCTTCACCGTCATCTTCTTCCTCATCGGCTGCGCCTTCGCCTACGAGGTCATCCTGCCCTTCATCACCGACTGGCTGGTCAAGCTGACCCTTGAGGGGGGCCAGGCGGACGTGGTGGTGACCCTGCAGAACGCCTACTCCACGTCCTTTGTCTTCCTGCTGATATTCGGGCTCGTCTTCGAGCTGCCGCTGGTCATCTTCTTCCTCGCGCTCTTCGGCATCGTCACCCACAGGAGCCTGCTGGGTTTTTTCCGCTACTTCATCGTCCTGTCGTTCGTCATCGGCGCCATCCTCACGCCGCCCGACCCCATGAGTCAGATCCTCATGGCGGTCCCGCTGAACGTGCTCTACGCGTTCGGCATCCTGGTCGCCTGGGGCGTCGACCGTTCCCGCGGCGAGGACGGGCGCGCCACGGAGGTCGGCGCGACCGTCACGCGCATCTTCGGCGCCTCGCTGCTGCTGATGGGCCTCGCGGGATTCCTCATCGTCACCTTCGTTCGCAGCCTGCCCGAAAAGGAGCTCAGCGCGCTGCTGCCGGCCGAGGTGACCTGGTTTGTGGGCGCGAACCCCGCGATCATCGAGGAGGGGCGCCTCATCACGGCCGATGTGCGACAGGAGATCGCGCGCTCACCGTGGATCGCGGCCCTCAGCGCCGCCGGGGTCCACGCCAGCGACGTGCGCGAGGCCGGCGTCGCCGGCAGCGCGACCGGCACGCGCGTCATCCTGGTGCGCATGGACGGCCTGGGCCTCCGGGCGGCGAGCGTCGGCACGGACCTGCCCGAGACCTCCGCGGTCACGCGCGTCGACGACGACACCATCGCCATCGGAGACGCCGCGCTGGTCCGGTCCTTCGCCGCGGTCGCGAGCGGTGAGGCGAAAGGCAGCCGAATCGACGAGAACGAGGCCCGCTTGCTCATGGCGCTTCGAGGCAGCGGTCCCGTGTTCGCGTGGCTCCCCGAGCCCGCCGCCCACCCCGCCGCCCTGCTCTCCCAGGACATCGCCGGCGAGGTCGCGGCGGCCGGCGCGTGGCTGCGCGCCGGCGACAACCCTCGGATTTCGCTGGTCTTTCACGCGCCAGACCGCGCCATGGCCGACGAGCTCGAGACGCAGCTTGACGTCATGCGCAGCCAGGGCCCCGCCACCGCCGAGAGCCCACGCGAGGCCGCCCTCGCCAAGGCCCTCATCACCCTGACCCGCGAGGTCAAGGCCCTCGCCCCCGCCGACCGAAGAGCCGAGCTCGACGCCCTCGAGACCCAGGTGACCGCCCTTCACCCCGCGCACCCCACCCTGGCGTTGCCCGGCCTCACCGCGCTCGGCTCGCGCGCCACCGGCTGGGCGCTGCGCCGCGACGATCTCCGCGTCTCCCTGACGGCCGACCTGGACCAGGAGGCCCTGCTGGCCCTGCTCGAGCCGCTGATCCAGACGCTGGGCCCTGAGGCGGCCCCGTGAACGCCGCCCACGCGGCGGGCCTCGCCCTGTTGGCCTACCTCGCCGGCTACTTCGTCTACAGCCGCTTTTTGGCCCGCCGCGTCTTCGGCCTGCGCGCGGACGCCGTGACGCCGGCCCACGCGCTCAGCGACGGCATCGACTACGTGCCGACCCGCCGCGGCGTCCTCTTCGGCCACCACTACGCCTCCATCGCCGGCCTCTCGCCGGTCCTCGGCCCCGCCGTCGCCGTCATCTGGGGCTGGGCCCCCGCCCTGACCTGGGTCGTCTTGGGCGCGCTGCTCATCGGCTGCGTCCACGACTTCGGCGCCCTGGTCCTCAGCGTCCGCGCCCGCGGCGTGTCCATCGGCAAGGTCGCCGAGGACATCATCGGCCGGCGCGCCAAGACCCTCTTTCACCTCATCATCTACTTTTTGGTCTCCCTCGGCATGGGCGTCTTCGTCTACGTCATCGCGTTCCTCTTCCGCCCGGCCGCCGGCACCGAAGACCCCGCCATCCACTTCCCCCAAGCCGTCCTGCCGTCGGCCGGCCTGATGGTCATCGCCGCCGTGGTCGGCTGGCTCGGCTATCGGCGCGGGATCTCCTGGAAGATCCTCACCCCCATCGGCTTCCTCCTGCTCTTGGCCCTGGTCGCCGCCGGCGTCGACGAGGGGGTCCTGGCCGCCCTCGGCACCGCCGATCCCGCCGTCGCCCCCGGCCAGCTCGGCTGGAGCCTCATCCTGCTGGCCTACGCCTTCGCCGCCGCCGTGCTCCCGGTCTGGAGCCTCCTGCAACCACGCGATTTCCTTAACAGTCTGCTGCTCTACGTCGGCCTCGGCGGCCTCTTCGCCGGCCTCTTCATCCTCCAACCCACCTTCGTCGCCCCCGCGCTGCGCCCCGACCCCGAGGGCGCCCCCAGCCTCTTCCCCTTCGTCTTCATCGTCATCGCGTGCGGCGCGGCCTCGGGCTTTCACAGCCTCGTCTGTAGCGGCACCACCGCCAAACAGCTCGACCGCGAGACCGACGCCCGCCTCATCGGCTACGGCGGCATGATCGGCGAGTCCCTGCTCGGCCTCGTCGCCGTGCTGGCCACCACCGCCGGCATCCTGTCGGCTGACGAGTGGTCCACCCAGTACGCCACCTGGGACAGCGTCAAGGGCCTCGGCGCCCAGGTCGGCGCCTTCATCCACGGCTCCTCGACCTTCCTCGAGGCCCTGGGCGTCAGCCGCTACGTCGCCGCCAGCTTCATCTCCCTCATCGTCGTCAGCTACGCGCTCACGTCGCTGGACTCGGCCACCCGCCTGCTCCGCTATAACCTCGAGGAGATGGCCGAGACCGCCGGCATCAGCAGCCTCAAAAACCGCTACATCTCCTCCGCACTGGCCGTCGGCTCCATCGCGGTGTTCGCGTTCCTCAAGCTCGACGGCAAGCCCGCCGGCCTCGCCCTGTGGGCGCTCTTCGGCACGACCAACCAGCTCCTGGCGGGCCTGGCGCTGCTCGCCATCACCCTCTACCTCATGCACCGCGGCCGCATGTGGCTGGTCACCGCCATCCCGATGGCGCTGCTGCTCAGCGTGACCCTGTGGGCGATGGCCGTAAACATCATCCAGTTCTACGACGACGGCGCGTGGCTGCTGCTGGGCGTCGGCAGCCTGCTCTTCGTGCTGGGCGCCTGGCTGGTCATCGAGGGCGCGATCTCGGTCGTGCGCTTCCGCCGCAGCGGCGCCATCGTCGAGGGCCTGGACATCGTGCTGGCCGCCAAATAGCCAGGCACCACCTGACGAATCGAGCCGGCGCTCAGATGACCAGCGTCTCCCGGTACTGACCGAAGACCCGCTTCATCGTGCCGGCGATCTCCCCCAACGTGCAGCGGTCGCGCACGGCTTGGACGATGAGCGGCATCAGGTTCGCCTCGGTCCGCGCCGCCGCCTCGAGCGCCTGGAGCGCCGCCTTGGCCGCCACGCCGTCGCGACGCGCCTTGAGCGCCTCCACGCGCGCGCACTGCTCCCGCTCGCCCTCGGGGTCGATGCGCTGTAGCTCCGGCCGCACGCCCTGCTCGACCTGGTAGACGTTGACGCCGACGACCTCGATGTCGCCAGAGTCCACGCCCTTCTGGTAGCGGTACGCGGTGTCGAGGATCTGCTGCTGAATCCAGCCCGCCTCGATGGCCCGCACCACGCCGCCCATCTGGTCGATGCGCTCGATGATCGCCCGCGCGCCCGCCTCGACGTGGTCGGTGAGCGCCTCCACGGCGTAGCTCCCCGCCAGCGGGTCGATGAAGTCGGCGACTCCCGACTCGCTGGCGATGACCTGCTGCGTCTTCAGCGCTATCTGCGCCGCCCGCTCGCTGGGCAAGCCTAGCGCCTCGTCGAGGCTATTGGTGTGCAGCGACTGGGTCCCGCCCAGCACCGCCGCCAGCGCCTGAATCGTCACCCGCGCCACGTTGTTGTCGGGCTGCTGCGCCGTCAGCGACGAGCCCGCCGTCTGGGTGTGAAAACGCAGGCGCCGGTTGTCGTCGGTGCAGTCGGGGTAGCGCTCGGCTAAAAGCCGCCCCCACAGCCGGCGCGCCGCCCGAAACTTGCCGATCTCCTCGAGGAAGCCGTTGTGGACGTTGAAAAAGAAGGCCAGCCGCCCGGCGAAGTCGTTGATGTCGAGGCCCACGTCGATGGCGGCCTTCACGTAGGCCAGCCCGTTGGCCAGCGTGAACGCGACCTCCTGCACCGCGTCGCAGCCGGCCTCGCGGATGTGGTAGCCGCTGATGGAGATGGTGTTCCACTTCGGCAGGGCGTCTTTGCAGTAGGCGAAGACGTCGGTCACCAAGCGCAGGCTCGGCGCGGCCGGGTAGATGTAGGTCCCGCGGGCGATGTACTCCTTGAGCACGTCGTTTTGAATGGTGCCCCGCAGCTTCGCCGCGCTGATGCCACGCTCCTCCGCGCACACCTGGTAGAGGGCGAGCAGAATCGGCGCGGTGGCGTTGATGGTCATCGAGGTCGAGACCTTATCGAGCGGGATCTGGTCGAAGAGGACGTGCATGTCCTCGATGGAGTCGATGGCCACGCCGACCTTGCCCACCTCGCCGGCCGCCAGCGGATCGGTGGAGTCCAGGCCCATCTGGGTCGGCAGGTCGAAGGCGACGCTCAGCCCTTTACCGCCGGCGTCCAGCAGCATGCGGTAGCGCTGGTTGGACTCGGCCGCCGTCCCGAAGCCCGCGTACTGGCGCATGGTCCACAGGCGCCCGCGGTACATCGTGGCCTGCACGCCGCGGGTGAACGGCGGCTCACCCGGGTAGCCGATGTCGGCCTCGAGGCGAGCGCTGGTCTCACCGGCGTCCTCGGGCCCGTAGAGCGGCGCGATGGCCGTGCCGTCAGACAGCAGGAACTCTTTTTTTCGAAGCCCCGACGCCGCCGCC
>CAZNZH010000447.1:0-5236 GCA_964577445.1 uncultured Myxococcales bacterium | reverse complement strand
TTCCGGCGAGTCATGAGCTACTTGCCTGGCTTTGACCCCATGGGCTGCGCGGGGTGGGGTCAAAGCTGCACGCGTTGATAAGAAAATCATAACACCGTGTGATTACTTAGCTTCATGTGCTTTCAAGAAATCGACCATCCGCTGTACGACGTTGAACACACCCGGGTGGGTGAGCTCGTAGGTGGCGGTGTCCTGGATGGCGATGAGGGCGTAGTCGACGTCAGCCCAGGACGGGTCGGCCGTCGCGAAGGCCATCCCCGGGCAGGCTATGGTCTTCGCCAGCGCGGCGGGGACGTAGGTCCCCAGCCCGTCAGCGTAGACTTGGGCGTCGAAGAACACGGCGCCCGCGGCGCGCAGGCCGGCGCGTAGGGCGCAGGTCTGCTCCAGCGGCCAGTTTGGGTCGCTTATCGCGTGCACCAGCATCAGCGCGGTGCCGGCGTCGAAGAGCGCCTCGGCGTGCAGGGCGGGGCTGCGCAGCGCGTACGCGATGGGCGCTTGCGCTGGTGTGCCGCCGGTGGCGTCGTGGAGCGTGGCCGTGATGAGCGGAGACAGCGGCGCGGGCGGCGGGACAGCGGCGTGCTTGGCGTGCAGGGCCGCCGCGTCGGTGAGGTTCGCGACGAGCACCGCGGCGCCGACGGGCGGGCTCGCCGCGCCGGCTTTGGCGCCGCGCAAGGCGAAGGCCGTCACGCTGCAGCTCCCGAAACCCGCGCCCACGGCGCCGATGGGGCCATCGGCAGCCTCGGGCAGCGCCAGCGCGAGGCCGACGATGCCCGCCGCGTCGTCGACCTCCCCTCGGCAGACCTCGGCAGCACCCTCGCTGGGCCAGGCGGTGCCGGCGCCGCGGCCGCGGGTTTGGGACGCGGCGACGATGGCGCCCTGCGACGCCGCGAACCAGCACAGCTCGCTGGCCCAGACATGAGCGCTCGGCTCGGGCCCCTCGAGCGCGAAGAGCAGCACCGGGAAAGGGCCGGCGCTGTTGGGTACGCAGAGCTCACCGTAGACGCGGACCCCGCCGGAGAGGTAGCGGACCCGCACCGAGCGCACGGACGCGTAGGGGCCGCTGCTGAGGAGGCTCGCCACGATCTGGACTTGCGGGCTGACGAGCTGGCGCTCGACGCGGCAGTCGGCCGAGCAGCGCGCTTCGGCGTCGACGGGCTCGTCGGTGGTGTTGCCGTCGTCGCAGGCCTCGCCCTCGTCGAGCACCCCGTCGCCGCACACCGACGCTGGGGCCGCGAGCTCGCAGGCGTCAGGGGACGAGGCATTTCCTGAGTTGTCGCCGCCGCCGAACGCGCGGGCCCATGTGCCCAAAGGCGCGCTGGTGGCGCCGGCGTCGGTGAGGACGAGCTCGGCCGCGCCCGCGCCCGGCTCGACCAGGAGCGCGACCCGCTCGCCGCAGGTGAACGCGACCGAGGGGAGGTACGCGGCTGGGGCGTCTGGCCGCGCGAACACGAGCTGGAACGCGGCGGGGCCGGGCGCGGCGAGGGGGTCGAAGGCTTGGAGCTCGTAGCCGCCCAGCCAGTGTGAGCCGCCGGTGTAGAGGCGGCCGTCAGCGCCGAGGCTCAGGCTCTGCACGACGCGCTGCGGCGGCACGGCGTCGAAGAGCGCCGCGCCCGTGGCCAGGTCAAAGCCGCCCAGCCAGTGCGAACCGCCGGTGGCGACGAAGCCGCCGCCCCCGCACCACCAGTGCGAGCCGCCGGTCGCGGCGGTGCAGTCCGGTGAGGCGCCGATGGGAGCGGCCTGCATGGGGCTCGGCGTCACGATGGGCTCGCCGGCCTCTGCGAGCGTGCCGGCGCCGGTGACGCGGACGCGCACGAGGCGATCGCCGAGGTGGGATTCGCCCTTTGAGGGCGACGCCCGCGCGGTGATGACGGCGCGCTCGCCGCCCGGGGTCATCGCGGAGGTCGGGGTGAGGCCGGGCAGCGACAGGACGTCCAGCAGCGAAGGCGTCGCCGGGCTGGATGCGTCGATGAGCGCGGCGCCGCCGACCAGCGGGACGACCCACCGGCCGCTGGCGTCGCCCATTCGGGCCGCCGGGGCGACGGGCGCTCCTGGGAGTGAGGCGAAACCTATGGATTTGCCGTCGCCGGCCGCCACGAGCTCGACCCGCGCGCCCGAGGCGTCGGCGAGCGGCCAGAGCAGCGCGTCGCCCTCGACGCCGGGCTGAATGCAGACGCCAGCGACCTCGCGGCTCCACACCGGGTCGAGTCGGCGGGTCAGCGCGCGCAGGGTGCACTTCGACTCGGTGGAGACCGTGATGAACACCTCCGCGGAGTCCACCCCCAGCGGCTCGCGGCGGACCACCGGGCTCGACGGGTGCTCGCCCGGCCCGAAGCTCACCGGCGCGAGAAGATCGGCGCCGGGGCCCAGCGTGGCCGAGACCGCGCGCAGTGAGGCGCCGTCGACCACAAAGACGGTGCTCCCCAAGACCGCGGCCTCCCAACGGTCAGCGGCCTTCACGCCCTCGCCAGGCTCGGCGGGCGTGCAGCCCACGATGCCCAGCGCGAACACCCACCCCAGCCACCGCGCGGGCCGCCGCGTCGTCACCCCGACCCTCACGCGTCGGTCTCCTCGACCATCTGGCCGGTGTAGATCGTCACGCGCGCGTGGCGGGCGCCGGGTCTCGGCTCCATCTCACCGTGGCGAGCCAGCCAGGACTCCATGCGCTGCCGCGTCTCGGCCAAAAAGCCCGAGATCTCCTCGTACAGCGGGTCGTCCACCGGCAGATCGAAGCTGAAGGTGGTGCCGCCGATGAGGTCGCGCATGCTGGCCTGGGTCGCGCCGAGGCGAACCTTCATGCAGATCGCGCGGACCACCGCCTGGAAGTGGTCCCACAGGGCCGCCTCGTAGCCCGCCGGCTCCTCGGGTTCGATGTGATAGCCGGTGGCGCGGTAGCGGGTCTGTTGGCGCCCGACCGTGGTCTCTTCGAGGCGGCCGGCCTCGCGCAGCCGCGCCAGCCACCCGTCGCACGCGTCCTCGTCGGTCTGTAGCCGCTGGGCCAGCTCGGCGCGCGTCAAGGGCCCGTCGCGGTACAGCGTCACCACCGCGTCGTGGTAGGTCGCGCCGGTGGGCTGCTCGCGCTCGACGACGCGGTAGCGCCGGCTGACGCCGTGGCCGGTCATGCTCAGGCGTCCGAAGCGCACGAGGTAGCGCAGCATCGCGCCCAAACGCTCAGGCGTGAGCTGGGGAAATCGCGCCTCGATGGCCGTGTAGGTCACCGGGCGGTCGCCCGAGCCGCCGCACTGCTCGAGCACGAAGTCGTAGACGTGCTCCCAGAGCGTCGGCCGCCGCGTGCCCTCGCCGGGGCTATAGGTCTCGCGCAGGTCTTTTACCTTTCTGTAGAAGCCGGCGATGGACAGGTCCAGCGCCGCCGCGATCTCCTCGTTGGTCAGCCCCTCCTGGCGCAGCACGCCCACGAGGTCGTGGACGGTCTTCTCGGCGATGCCGGCGAAGTCCATCCGCAGCGGGTCGGTGACCTTGAGGGTGGCGAAGAGCTCCGCCACCAACGGCACCATGCGCTCGACGAGGTTTGAGAAGTTCACGGTCCCTCCAGGCCGGAAGGATGCGCGATCCTCGCCCGCGCGGCCAATGGGCGAGCCAATTGGCCGCGCGGGCGGGGATACTAGAGCTTGGTCAGCTTGATGTGGCCGCTCAGACCCGCGGTCAGGCCCAGCAGCAGCCCGCACTGGGGCGCGTTCGGGTCCTGGATGAGGCCGGTGAGTACGACCTGAACGCCGAACTTCGCCCACCTGGCCAGGGTCTCGATCTGCGCCCAGCCATAGCCGAAGGCCGCCGCGAGCGCGCCCTGCTGAAAGCCCCCGTCGCCGCCGAGCACGCTGGCCAGCGGCACCGAGCACCCGTAGATGCTGGTCCAGGTCCAGAAGGTCTGCTGGCTGCCGCAGTCGTCGTCGATCATCGTGACCGCCACGCTCTGCCAGCCAAACCAGTTCACGCCCGAGGTCGGCCGCACGATGAGGCGGTCGGGAAAGCACAGCACGTAGTCGTCCACGGAGTCGGCGAGGTCGTCGTAGGCTTGGTTGACGTTCGCCGTATACGCCGCGCGGGTGCCCGCATCGAGCAGGGTCCATCCGGCGATCTGCGACGCCCAATACGCCTTGTCGCCGGCGAAGAGGTCAGGCGGGAGCTGGCCGTTGACGAAGCTCAGCGCGCTTGAGGTCGAGCCGCCGGTGCCCTGGCCGCAGTAGTTTGCGCCGGCCGACAGGTTCAGCCCGAGCTGGGTCAGCTCCATCGCATAGGTGCCGCGGCAGTCGGCGTGGGCCGGCGCCGAAAACGCGGTGGCGGCTAGCAGCGCCGCGAGCGCGGTGGTGGTCAGTAGCGAGCGAATCATGGGTCCCTCCGAGCGTGTGAGGCGCCGGGATCGCGGCGCGAGTCTGTTGTAGGGCGGCCGCGGGGCCGGCCTCTACTCCAGAAAGCTGGAGGGTCGCGCGGGACAACGCCGAAGGGTCGCGCGAACACCAGCAAAACCTCGCGCCGCGCGCCCTGCATCACGTATAACCGCCGCGCTGAAGCCGGAGACCGCCGCGACGCGCAGAGGGCCTCCCACCCAAGCGATCGCTCCCAAATAACGCCCGCCCGAGATCCTCTCCCCCCGCTCACCCCCTACGGCCATGCCCGCCCAAACCTCGCGCTCCGGGCTGCTCTTCGCCCTCGCCGCCTACGTCCTGTGGGGCTGCTTCCCGGTCTACTGGAAGCTGCTGGCCGACGTCGGCGCCTTGGAGATCCTCGGCCACCGCATCGTGTGATCCCTCGGCTTCGTCCTCGCGCTGCTCGCCGCGCGCCGCAACTGGTCGTGGGTGCGCCCGCTGCTGCGCGAGCCCCGCGTCCTGGCCATCTACACCCTCGCCGCCTGCTTCGTCGGCGCCAACTGGACGCTCTACATCTGGGCGGTCAACTCCGGCCACGTCGTCGAGACCAGCCTCGGCTACTTCATCAACCCGCTCATCACCGTGCTCTTCGGCGCCCTGCTCTTCGGCGAGCGCCTCCGCCGCCTCCAGAAGTGGGCCGTCGGCCTCGCCGCGTCCGGCGTCCTCTACCTCACCATCGCGCACGGGCAGCCACCGTGGATCGCCCTCACCCTCGCCTGCTCATTCGCCATCTACGGCGTGCTGAAAAAGAAGGGCCCGCTGGGCTCCGTCGAGGGCCTCACGGTCGAGACCGCCATCCTCTTCATCCCCGCCTTGGCCTGGCTGCTCTCGCTCGAGCGCGACGGCACCGGCAG
>CAZNZH010000446.1:0-5251 GCA_964577445.1 uncultured Myxococcales bacterium | reverse complement strand
GCCCGAGACGTTCTTCAACGAGTTCGTCCCAAAGATCCAGGCGGTGTCGTCGGCAAGGAGGATCGTCTTCATCGCGTGCACCGCGGGCCAGGGGTGTCGTCGACGCCGGTCACGACGCGGGTCGCGGCCTCGGCCTCTCCTTCGGCCCCCGCTCGGGGACCCTGTAGCGGTATTTTCACGCCGCTGGGGCGCGCATCCGGGCCCGAGGACCGCCGAGCCGGGCGGGCAACGGCCTAAAGAAGCGCGGGCCGAGCGCCGTTGTGAGGGGGGCCCCTGCGGCGTCGCGGCGGGGCGGACGGCCATGTGCGAGGTGCGTAGTGAGCGGAGCGGCGCTGACGTTGACGGCGACAGCGCCCGGGTTTGGTCGGCGCTACCGCGTCATGGGCGAGCTCGGGCGCGGCGCCAGGGGCACGGTCTGGCGAGTCTGGGACGAGGTGCTCGAGCGCGAGGTGGCGCTCAAGGTGCTCACCAGCGCGGCGGCGGACCCCGCCGAGCTGGTGGTGGAGTTCCGCGCGGCCGCAGCACTCCGACACCCGCACGTCATTCGGCTGTTCGACCTGTCGGTCCACGACCCGGCGGGGCCCTTCTTCACGATGGAGCTGCTCAGCGCCCTGCCCTTTTCGGGCTGCGGCGGCCCCGACGCGACGGTCCGCCTGGCCGCGCAGGCGCTCAGCGCGCTCGTCTATTTGGAGCGCCACGGGGTCAGCCACGGCGACCTGAAGCCGACGAACATCCTCGTCGACAGCGGGCCGGACCCGGCCGTCCACCTCGTGGACTTCGGGCTCTCGCGTCCGGGCGCGGGGGGCGCGATCAGCGGCACCCCGGCCTACCTGCCGCCCGAGCGTGCGCGCGGCGCGGCGCAGGACGCGCGCGGGGACCTCTACTCCCTCGGCGTGGTGCTCTACGAAGCCCTCTCGGGCAAGAACCCGTTCTTCGCGGAGACCGCCACCGCCTCGATCTCGCGCCATGTGCGCCTCGTCCCCGAGCCCCTGCACCGGACGACCGAGGGGATCGACCCCGCGATCTCGGGCTTCATCGCCCGGTTGCTCGAAAAGTCGCCGGAGCGACGCCCGGCGACAGCGGCAGAGGCGCTCGCGACGCTCCTGACCCTGGTGGCGGATTCGCCGCTGGGTGCCCGCCCCGCGGTCGTCGCCCCGCCCCTGGTCGGCCGCGACGCCGCCCAAACGGCCCTGCAGACCGCCCTGCGCGCCGCCCACGTCGGCCGCGGCAGCGCCCTGGTGCTCTCCGGCCCCACGGGCACCGGCCGCACCGAGCTGTGCGAGTCCGCCCGCATCCAGGCCCAGATCGTCGGCCTCCCCTGCGCCATCCTGCGCTGTCGGCCCGGCCGCAACACCCCGGCCGCCCTCGCGTCGGCGGTCGCCCTCGCGCTGAGCACCGGCGGCGCGCACTCCGCCCCTGACGACCTCGACGCCATCGCCGCCCAGATCCTCGCCGCCGCCACCCGACCCCTGGCCCTCCTCATCGACGACGCGGACCACGCGGACCCCGCCCTCGCCGCCCTCCTCGCCCGGTTGGTCGACGGCATCGACCGCACCGGCCTCGCCCTGGTCATCGCCGTCGCCGACCGCGAGCGCCCCGCCCGCGTCGCCTCCGCCATCGTGGCCGCGCAGTCCCGCCGCGCCGCGACCCACATCGCCTTTGGCGCCCTCAGCCTCACCGAGACGATCACGCTCGCCGAGTCGGCCCTCGGCGCCCCCATCGATGGCGGCACGCTCGGCGCGATGATCCACGGCGCCACCGGCGGCATCCCCGCCCTCGCCCTCGACCTCCTGCGCCACCTCGCCTCCACCGGCGGCCTGTCCCTGCGCGACGGGGCCTTCGTCGCCACCCGCGCCCTCGACGACTCCGCGCGGGCCGCCTCCCCCGTCGAGACCCTCCTGGCCATGCGCTTCGACGCGCTCGCGCCGGCCGCCCAGGCCACCCTGCTCGCCGTCGCCGTGCTCGATGCCCCCTCGTCGCCGGCGCTGGTCGCCCACGTCGCCTCGCAGCCGCTCGAGGCCACGCGCGCGCTCCTGGACACCCTCACCACCGCGGGCCTTCTGCGCCGTGACGCGCGCGACCACGCCTTCCCCGCGCACTCCGAGCTCGCGTCTGCGGTGCGCACGCGCGCCTCTGCCCTATGTTGGATGGCCGCAAACCGCCTGGCGCTCACGCGACTCCAGGCCACCGACGCCCCGCCCGAGCTCCTCGCCCGGCACGCTCGCGACGCCTGCGCGCACGACGAGGCCGTCGCCCTCGGCCTCCGGGCCGCCCAGGCCGCCGCCGAGAACGGCGACCTCGCCTCGCAAGTGCGCGAACTTACAGCACTTAACGACCTCCTTGCCGGCCGCGACGACGAGCCGCTCCGGCTGCCGATCTCGGCGCGCCTCGGCCTGGCCCTTGAGCTGCTCGGCCGCCACGCCGAAGCCGAACCCCACCTGCAAGCGGCCCACGCGGCCGCCGACTCTTTACCGCCAGAGATCCCTGCCCTGCGCGTCCTGTGCGCCCTGACCGCCGCGCGCGCCCGTCTGGGCAAGCAAGCCGAGGCGCTCGACTCCGCCGACACCCTGCTCGGCCTCTCCGACGCCGCCAGCGACCCCATCGACGCCGTCCGGGCCCGCCTTCAGGTCGCCCAGGTCTTTCGCGTCGCCAGCAATCCCACCCGCGCCCGCGAGATCCTCGACACGACCTGCGGCATGGCGCTCCCGCCCGCCCAAGCGCCGCTGATGGCCGAGGTGCGCCGCGAGCTGGCGACCCTGGGATGGCAGCAAGGCCGCCCCGACGAGGCCGCCGCCCACGCCGAAGCCGCCATCGCGCTGTGCGAGAGCGTCGGCGACACCCTCGGCGTCGCCCACGGCCAGATGGCCCTCGGCACCTGCCGCCGCGTGGCGGGTGACTTCGCCGCGGCCACCGCGCTCTATGAGCTGGCCGCGAGCTCCTACGCCCGCACCGGCGCGCTGGCCCAGCTCGGGAAAGCGCGAAACAACGCGGCGGTCGCGAGCTACATGGGCGGCGATTGGGGCAAGGCCGCCGAGCTCTGGGAGGAGGCCATCCGCGTCGCCGAGCTCACCGGGGACGGCGCCGAGCAGATGATCCTCGGCAACAACCTCGGCTACATGTTCATCGAGCGCGGCGCCCTCGAGCGCGCCGAGCAGGCCTTCGAGCGCGCGCTCGCCCACGCGGGCGGCGCTGAGTCCAAGCGCGTGGCCGCCGTCATCGCCGGCAACCTCGCCGAGACCCGCGCGCTCCAGGGCCGCGCCGCCGAGGCCTACGCCGGATACGCCGACGCCATCGCGCTCGCCGAGGAGATCGGCGCCGACAGCGACATCGTCGAGAACCGCCGCCGCCGCGCTGAGCTGGCGCTGGACGAGGGCGACCTCGACCGCGCGCTCGCCGAAGCCACCGACACCCTCGCCCGCGCCCGCGAGCTGGACCTGCGCGCCGAGGTCGTCCACCTCGCCCGCATCCGCGCCACGGCCCTGCTGCGTCAGGGCCACCTCAGCGCGGCCGCCGAGTCCCTCAGCGCCGCCACCGACGCCACCGGCGACGAGAACCTCGACGTCGCCCGCCTGGACATGGCCCGCGCCGAGCTCGCCCTCGCCCAAGCCGACGTCGACACCGCCCTCGGCATGGCCGGGCGCGCCGTCGCCGCCTTCGAGCGCTGCCAAGCCGTCCTCTTCCTCGAGCGCTCCCGCGGGCTCCTCGACCGCATCGAGCGCGCCGCCGCCGAGACCCGCGCCTCGTCCACGACCCCGTCTCCCCTGGGCGCGGTCCTCACGCGCCTCTCCGGTCTTTGGGACGCCGAAGCCTGCGCCGCCATCGTGCTCGAGACCGCCGTCGGCCTCATCGGCGCCGCACGCGGCACGGTCTACGTCCCGCCCACCCGCGAGCACGCCTCCCTGCGCATCTCCCAAGGCATCACCGACCGCTCGGGCGCCGCCTGGGACGGCCGCATCGACGCCTACAGCCGCACCGTCGCCAGCCAGGTCCTCGATCACCGCCAGCCCGTCTGCCTGCAAAACGTAGACGAAGACGCCAGGATCGCCGCAGCCGCCAGCGTCCTCGCCATGAACCTGCGCTCGATCCTCTGCGTCCCGGTCCCCCTCGAGGGCGGCGTGACCGGCCTGCTCTACGCCGACAGCGCCCACCACATCGACAACGACCTCGCCGCCGTCCTGCCCGACATCGAGCGGCTCGCCCTGCTCCTCGGCATGGCCCTGGACCGCATCCGCATGCGCGAGCGCCTCATCGCCCAGCACGAGGTCGTCTCCATCGTCGCCCACGAGATGCGCACGCCCATCGCCGCGGTCGCCGGTTTCGCCGAGCTGGCCCAGTGGAAACTCCAAGGCGTCGCGCTGCCCGAGCTGGTCACCACCCTCATCCGCGTGACCGCCAGCGAGGGCGAGCGCATGAAGCGCCTCGTCTCCGACATCCAGCAGCTCGGCCAGGCCTGGAGCTACGAGCTCAAGGAGACCGTCGCCACCGACCCGGCGGCCCTCATCGAGCAGGCCACCAGCGTCTTGGGGCGCGCGGCGGCGGACGCGGGCGTGACGTGGAAGGTCATCGTGGAGCCCGACCTCGCCGCGGCCCTGGTGGACACCCGCCGCATCCAGCAGGTCTTCATCAACCTGCTAAACAACGCGCTGCGCTACTCGCCCGAGGGCTCAAGCGTCACCATCAGCGCCGCCCGCGAGGGGTTCGCCGGCCGGGTGGGCGAGCGGCGCATGCTGCGCTTCTCGGTGAAGGATGACGGCCCCGGCATCTCGGCCGCCGACGCGACGCAGATCTTCCGCAAGTTCAATCGCGGCAGCAGCCCGCGCGGCGACGGCGCCGGCCTGGGCCTGAACATCGCCCAGAGCATCGTCCAGGCCCACGGCGGGACGATCTGGGTGGACGCGACGCCCGCGGCCGGCTGCTGCTTTCACTTCACCGTGCCGACCGCGTGACCGCGTGACCGCGCCGGAGGCCCGCGCTCTTGGCCTCCGGCGCCCATCCTGCCACCATCACCCGAGCGCGGGAGGCGGCGATGGCGAGAGCGCGGATGCGGAGCGAGGGCGGGGCGATGTTCGTGCTGGCGGCCGGGCTGGCGATGGCCCTGGGGACGGCCGGTGGGGGCTGTGGCCTGACCGAGCCGTCGCCCGGTAGCGGGCCCGGCGTGATCATCGTGCCGGGCGATGACCAGGGCTTCCACCCCGACGCGCTCGGTGACTCCGGTGGCCCCGACGCCGCCGACGCCGAGACCCCCGACGCC
>CAZNZH010000445.1:0-5254 GCA_964577445.1 uncultured Myxococcales bacterium | reverse complement strand
GGGGTTTGCGGCGGGGCCCGCGGCGGGTCCGGGGCCGGCCCCCGGGCGGCGCGGCACCCGCGCGGCCGCCCCCCGCGCGGGGGGCGCGACGCCGGAGTGTCACATGGAGAAGTGGGCTCATGGAAACCCCCAGCGGCTCGGGTGCAGGCCGAGACCTGGAGCAAGGGGCGTGCCATGACGTGTCACCGTGTAGTTTCAATCACTTACATGCAAACACTGTCCCATCCGACCTGTCCCAGCGGCACAGGTGTCCCGCGACACATGACACACTCCGCGCCGGGCTCCCCGCGCGCCGAACCCGCCGACTTCGGCCGCCCGCGTCAGCCTCCGAGGAGCCCCAGCGGCATACGGAGGTAACGGCGGCCGTTGTCCTCGGGCTCCGGCAGCACCCCGGCGGCGATATTGACCTGTAGGCTCTGGAGGATGAGCGCGGGCGGCCCGAGGGTCTTGTCGCGCTCCTTGCGAAAGGCGACGTAGGACTCGCGCGAGGTCGACGCCGAGAGCTGGATGTTGCTCGCCTTGGACGCCCCGATGGTGGTCTCCCACCGCACCTCGCGGCCGTCAGGCTGGTAGTCGTGGCCGACGAAGACCCTGGTGGCGTCTGGCAGCTTGTAGAGCCGGCCGATGGAGTCGTACATCGCCTCGGCGCTGCCCTTCGGGAAGTCGCAGCGGCCCGTCCCGTAGTCGGGCATGAAGAGGGTGTCGCCAACGAACACGGCGTCGCCGATGCGGTAGGTGACGCAGGCTGGGGTGTGCCCAGGCGTATGCAGGGCCTCGACCTTTAGCGACCCCGCGTCCAGCACCTGCCCGTCGGCCAGCAGCCGGTCCCACTGGCTGCCGTCGACCGGCAACTCCTTGAGGTTATAGGCGCCGGCGAACACGGCCTGGACCTCGGTGATGTGCGCCCCGATGGCCGTCGGCGCGCCGAAGCGCTCTTTGAGGACCGCCATCCCTGAGAGGTGATCGGCGTGGACGTGGGTGTCCAACACCCAGCGAACGCGGAGCGACTGCTCTCGGACGAACTCGCTCACGGCGTCCACCGAGTGGGTGACGATCCGCCAGGTGTCTCGCTCGAAGTCGAGCACCGGGTCGATGACCACGGCGTCGCGCGTCTCCGGGTCCCACACCACATAGGTGAGGGAGGACGTGTCGGGGTCGAAGAAGGCTCTCGTGTTCATCGCGGGACTCCGGTCAGCCGTACGCTGAGGAGGGAAGCAAGGCGCGTGCCACGAGCGTGCCGACACGCACAAGCGCCCGCAATCGTTGGCTCATCGACTTCTGGCAGCGGCCGACCACGCGCTGGACGTTCAGAAACGTCGCGACGGCGTCGCAACGCTAGCGCGACACCCGCAGGTCAGAACGCGATCTTCGTGTAGGGGCACTTCTGCTGCACCGCAGCCGGGTCGCAGCCCTTGGGCGGCATGCAGTCGATGTACTGCGGACAGCTCGCGCTCTGCTGGCAGCCACAGCCGCACGCGTTGCTGAACCCGGTGGTCGACTCGGGGCAGGCGTAGTCGATGAGCTGACACATCATCGGGTCCGTGGCCACGTAGCTCCTCCACCACTCGCTGCCGGGATCACAGGCGCAGGCGTCCGCCTCGCACTCGATGTCCCCGCCCGGAGCGCACCAGCACGCGCTGCAACCGTCGCCCGTCTCCCACCGCGCTCCGACCGGCAGCCACGCGCCGTCGGGACCGACGCACCCGCCGCCGCCGCAGGCGCCCATGGGCTTACACTCCAGCACGCCCTGCCCAGCACACCAGCAGGTCGTGCAGCCGTCCGGCGCCGGCCACTCAGCCCCCGGCGGCAGGTGCTGCCCGTCAGGCGCCACACACCCCGGCCCGCCGCACTTCCCGGTCTTCTGGCACTGCGACTCGCCCGGCCCCACGCACCGGCACACGTCGCAATCGCCCGCACTCAGCCACTCCGAGCCCACGGGCCAGAGCTGCCCGTTGTCGGCGTAGCACCCCTGGCCGCCGCACGACCCGGACGCCTCGCAGGCGACCTCCCCGCCCTGCCCGCACCGGCACCGCTCGCACCCGTGCGCGCTCTCCCACACAGCGCCCAGCGGCCACGCTTGCCCGCTGGCGTCCACGCACCCTCCGGGGCACGCCTTCGCGGTGCACGCGACCTCACCGTTGGCCCCGCAGGTACAGACGTTACACCCGTCCGGCGCCGGGAAGCTGGCGCCCACCGGCCACGTCGTCCCGCGCACCTTGCACCCACCGGTGCCGCCGCAGCTCTGCTTCGCGCACAGCACCTGCCCGTCCGCACCGCACTTGCACAGCTTGCAAGCGTCGGCCGACTCGAAGGTCGAGCCGATCTTGTGCGGCTGCCCCTCGAAGTAGCAGACCCCGCCGCAGTTCTGGTCATCACAGACCACCTCACCCCCGGACCGGCACACGCAGCTCCCGCACCCATCGGCCAACGGGAAGGAGGCGCCGGCGGGCACGGTCTGCCCGCCCACCACGCAGCCGCCGCCACACGCGATCTTCGTGCAGCTCACCGCGCCGCTCTTGGTGCAGACGCACTCGTTACAGCCGTCGCCCGCCGCGAAGGTCTGGCCGGGCTGATAGGGCTTGCCCTGCCACTGACACACCCCGGCGCACGCCATCTTCGTGCAGCTCACCTGACCCGCCGCTGAGCACACGCACTCGTTACAGCCGTCGCCCGCCGGGAACGACGCGCCTGCGGGCCAGGATTTCCCTTGGTGATCGCAGATCCCGCCGCACGCTTTGTCCGTGCACGCAGGCTCCCCTTCATCGCCGCAGGTGCAGGTGTTGCAGCCGTCTCCCGCCGGAAACACCGCACCCGGCGGGTAGGTCACACCGCCGACGACGCACCCATCGGGCGGCTCACAGGGCAGGCTGGTGCACGCGGTCAGCCCGCCGGCCAAGCAGGTGCAGGTGTTGCAGCCGTCACCCGCCGGGAAGACCTGGCCCACCGCGCGGGGCTCGCCCTGGTGCACGCACACGTCGCCGCAGGCCAGGTCGGTGCAGGCGACCTGCCCGCTGTCCAAGCACGCGCAGTCGTTACAGCCGTCGCCCGCCGGGAAGCTCTCGCCCGCCGCGTAGCGTTCGCCCTCCCACTCGCACCCTTCGAAGCAGACCATCAGCGTGCAGGCGATCTTGCCGCCGTCCAGACACGTGCAGGTGTTGCAGCTATCGCCCGCGGGGAAGCTCTCCCCGACGCCGTGCGCGGTCCCGTCCGCGCCCAAACACAGCGGCTCGCAGGCCATCAGCGTGCAGGCGACCGTGCCGTCCGCGCCGCAGGTGCACGTGTTGCAGCCGTCGCTGCTGAGGAAGCTGTCGCCGGCCTGGTGGACGACGCCGTCGACGACGCAGTCCGCGCCGATACCCGACCCGCACTCCCTGGCGCCGCCGCCCATGAGCGCCGCGGCCGCCAGCACGACCCACCACGAGGAGCGCGAAAGGCCCGCTGATTTCAATGTGTTCAAGGTGTCCCCTCCCCGATCTTCGCCGTCGGTGCCAGCCCCGGCACACTACGCCTCGCGAGGGGCTGGATCAAAGGTGAAGGCGCCGCCACACCGCGCGTTGCCACCGGGCGTGTGACTTGAGGTAGAACCCTTGCCTCGGGGAAGTGACTGTGAGGAGCGGCTGATGACGATGACGATGGCTGGCGACGCAAAGCCCGCGTGTTTACTGGTGATTTTTGGGTGCGGGCTGCTCGCCGCGGCCTTCGCGATCGCCGGGTGCGGGCGAGGCGACGCCTCTCCGGATGTGCAGGTGCTGGCCGACGCGGACGCCGGGCCCGACGGCGACGCCGCGAGCGCGGACACCTTCGACTCGGCCGCCGCGCGCGCGCTGCTCGAGGCGGTGCCGGAGACCGCCCGCTACACCCTGCCGAACCTGAGCGCTGAGGCCTTCGTGGTGCGCACGGAGGCCTCGATTCCGCACGTCTATGCCGCCAACCGGACCGATCTCGGGCGGGTGCTCGGCTTCGTGCTGGCCCGCGACCGCTTCTTCATCATGGACCTACAGCGGCGGCTCGCCCTGGGGACGATCTCCGAGCTGCTGGGCGAGCTGGGCCTCGCCAGCGACTACGAGTCGCGGCTGACCGGCATGACGCGGGTGACCGACCAGATGGTCTCAGCGCTCGATCCGGCCGACGGCGCCTACCTGGACGCGGTAGCCGAGGGCATCAACGCGTACATCGCGGCCGTCGCCGCCGGGACCCAGCCGCTGCCGAGCGAGCTGGAGCTGGCGGGGCCGCTGCTGGGCACCGAGGACGTGCCGAGCTTGATGAGACCCTTCGACCGGCGCTCGCTGGTGGCGATGATGGCGGTCATCGCGTTCGTGACGACGTTTGACGGCAGCGACGTCGATCGCACGGCCGCCAACGCCGGGCTCGAGGCCGCCTTCGACGGGACCGTGGACGAGACGCTGCGAAAGGCCGGCGTGCGAAAGGATATCTGGGAGCGGCAGGAGCTCCCGTTCACCATCGCGTCGGCCGCGGGCTTCGGCGTGGACGTCGGCGGCGTGGCGACCCTGGCGGCGGCGGCGGCGGCCGAGACCTCAGCGGCTGCCCCCGGCGAACCGCCCCCGCCGAGAGCCCCCGAGGCCCTGCTCAAGCGCACGGGTGCTGCGCTCGACGCGTTGAAGAACAAGCTCGGCAAGCGCTCGGCCGAGAACTTCGGCTCCAACACCTGGGCCGTGTCGGGCGAGAGCACGCCCGACGGCGCGTCGCTGCTGGCGGGCGACGGCCACCTCCAGCTCGACGTGCCGACCCTGATGTTTCAGGTGGGCATCGACACTCGGGTGCTCGGCGGCGGCGACATCCACCAGATGGGGCTGATGATCACAGGGATCCCGGTCATGGGCGTCGGCACCAACGGCCGGCTCGCGTGGAGTCAGGTCAACCCGGTAGCCGACACCACCGACTGGTACGCCGAGGAGCTTGTGCTGGGCGCCGGCGGGCTGCCCGAAGCCACGCGCTTTGAGGGCGACTCGCGGCCGCTGGTGCCCAAGGTCGAGCGCCACGACGTCGCCGACGTGCCGCTGCTGGGTTCCAAGGGGCGCACCGAGACCTGGACGCGCTACGAGACCTTCGACGGGCGCATGCTGACCGCCGTGGAGGGGCGCCTGCTGGCGGACGACGAGGAGCCCGGCGCGGGCGAGGCCACGGTCATCACCCTGAGCGGGCGGGTCGTGCCGGGCGACGACGACGGCGACGGGGTCGTCAGCGGCATCTCGGTGGACTACACCGCCTTTGACGCGACCTACATCCACGCCGG
>CAZNZH010000444.1:0-5259 GCA_964577445.1 uncultured Myxococcales bacterium | reverse complement strand
GTCGTAGTGGACGACCGCCCGGACGTTGGCCTTGTCGATGCCCATCCCGAAGGCGTTCGTCGCGACGATCACCCTGTGGGTGTCGTTCTGAAACGCGTCCTGGACCTCCCGGCGCGCGTCGTCGTCGAGCCCGCCGTGGTACACGCCCGCGGAGACCCTGGCCCGCACCAGGCTGGCCGCGACCTCCTCGCAGTGCCGCCGCGTCGCGCAGTAGACGACCGCCGAGCCGTCGACCGCCGCCAGCACCCGCCGCAGATGCTCGATCTTCTCGGTCATCTTGCGGATGGGCACCACCGAGAGGTGCAGGTTGGGCCGCAGAAATCCCGTGATGGTGACGAAGGGCTCGCGGAGGTCGAGCTGGCGCACGATGTCTTCTCGCACGCGGTCGGTCGCCGTCGCCGTGAACGCGGCGACGCGCGGGGCGCCGAGCTCGCTGACCGCGCGCCCCAGGTGCATGTAGTCCGGCCGGAAGTCGTGGCCCCACGACGAGATGCAGTGGGCTTCGTCGACGACAAAGAGGCCGATGTTCAACCGCTTGAGCGCGGCCATCGCGCCGTCGTAGCGAAAGCGCTCGGGCGCGACGTAGAGCAACTTCAGCGCGCCCGAGGCCGCGTCGTCGAGGACCTGGCGCTGCTCGGCCGGGTCCTGGGTGCTGTTGACGAAGGCCGCCGGGATGCCGAGGCGGCGCAGGCTGTCCACCTGGTCCTTCATCAGGCTTATCAGCGGCGAGACGACCAGCGTGACGCCGTCGAGACACAGCGCGGGCAACTGGTAGCAAAGGGATTTGCCTGCGCCGGTCGGCATGACCGCGACCACCGGGCGCGAGGCGAGGATGGCCTCGACCACCGGGCGCTGGCCGGGGCGGAACCCGGAGAATCCGAAGTGCTGGGCGAGCGCGGCGTCGAGGGTCTCCATCGCGGGATGGCCATAGCGCGGCGGGATCGTTTGGACAACCCGCGCGACGTCCGGCTCCGCGTCTTCGCGGATGAGCCGCAGGGTCGGGGCCGCGGCGGCGGGGTTTGCGTGGGTCTGAGCGATGGGCATGGTGAACTCCTTGGGAGCTGGGCTTCCGGCAGGCGCGTCGTCGTCGTGGCGCTCCAGACCGGCGAGCGGGGCCAAACAAAAGCCCCATAGTACTCATGAGCGGTTCGCGCGGGCTGAGATCTACTATTTCGTAAGTACGCGAAATGATTCAGTACAAATCGCGGGTCCCGGCAGCCGCCCCCCGGACGGAGGCCGCCGCCTTGACGAATCCCCAATCGACGCGCGAACTGGCCCCCATGCCACACACCGCCCTCAACCGCGTCCCGCACATCGTCCTGGCCTACTGGGTCATCAAGATCGCCTCCACCACGCTCGGCGAGACTGCCGCGGACATGTTCTCGATGACGATGAAGCTCGGCTACGGCAGCACCATCGTGCTCTTCGCGGCGCTCTTCGCCGTCCTGCTCGGCGTGAAGCTGGCGCTGCGCCGCTACACGCCGCTGTCCTACTGGGCGGTCTTCACCGCGTCGGCGATTTTGGGCACGGTGATCTCGGATTTCATCGACCGCACCTTGGGGCTCGGCTACGCGGCGGGCGCGGCGATCCTGATGGGCTTACTGCTGCTGACCCTGGCCGCCTGGTACCTCAAGGAACGCTCGCTCGCCGTCGAGCGCATCGAGACCCCCGTCGCCGAGGTCTTCTACTGGCTGGCATTTCTGGTCGCGAACACCCTCGGGACCGCCGCCGGCGACTACCTCTCCGATGAGCTGGGCATCGGCTTCATGCACAGCGCCGCCCTCATCGCTGGCCTGCTGGCCCTGACCGCGTTGGCCCACTATTTCACGAAGATCTCGGGCGTCTTTCTCTTCTGGGTCGCGTTCGTGCTGACCCGCCCCTTCGGCGCCACCTTCGGCGACCTGCTCACCAAACCCACCGACCACGGCGGCCTGGACCTGGGCACCTACGGCGCGTCGGCCTTCTTCGCCGCGCTGATGGTCATCGCGCTGTGGCGCGAGCGTCGCCTGGCCGCCGCCGAGCGCTAGGCGCTCGTCGCGGAGGGGGAGAGCGGTCGGAGCGGGGGTCGGGCGGCTGGCTGGGCGATTCGGGAGATGGTACGAGCAGCGGTGCGGGCCAGGAGGAGCCATGAGCGAGGAGCGACGACCACGCCGGCGGCGGCTCCCGGGGACGGAGGCTGCGCTTTACGAGATGGCGCTCTCCTATCTGGAGCGCTTCCCCACGACGACCTCGCGGCTTCGGCGCTACCTCGCGCAGAAGGTGAGCGACGCGGTGGGCGAGGGGCGCTGCGACGCGCAGGCTGCGGGGGGCTTTACGGAGGCGGTCATCGCGCGGCTGAGCCGGGCGGGGCTCTTGGACGACGCGGTCTACGCGGCCTCGCGCGCGCGGGTGCTGCATCAAAGGGGCCGGTCGCTGCGCTTCATTCAGCAAGACCTGCGCGGGCGCGGCGTGTCCGCCGAGCTGGTCGAGTCGGCGTTGGCGTCTCTCAAGGCCGAGCACACCGGCGACCTGGAGCTGAGTGCTGCGCTACGGCACGCCCGGCGGCGACGCCTGGGCCCCTTCGACACCAGCGGACAGCGCAGCGAGCGGCGGCGCAACCACCTCGCCGCCCTGGCGCGCGCCGGGTTCTCCTTCGACATCGCGAAGACCGTGGTCGACGCCCCGGACGAGGCGACGCTGCACGCCCTGGCCGAGCAGGGGTGAGCCCGCGGCGAGGGACTACCTACCGCCGGGCCGGACCAAGTTAGCCCACCTCAGGCGGCGTGCGTCCCCAGAGCACGCCCAGAGGAAGCGGCAGCGCGGCGAAGGGCTCGGCGAAGACGGTCTCGTCACCGTGGTGCGTGCTGAGGACGCTCCAGTACCCACCCCGCAAGGCGTACACCTCCAGGGACTCGCCGATGGGGTCGATGAGCCACCCGTGGGCGACCCCAGCGCGGGCGTAAAGCGGCACCTTGAAGATGCGATCTGCCCGGTGGGTGCTGGGCGAGAGTATCTCACACACCCACTGAGGCACCTCGCGTATGCGCGCGACGTCGGGCAGCTCCGGCATGGTCTCGACCCGCCAGCCGCCGAGTTCGGGGACCACCGGGTCGAAGTCCGGGTCCACGCCGAGACTCAGCTCCGGCTCGTGCAGGATGTGCCAGCCGCCCGGCCCGCCCACGCCGACGCTGAACGGGTTTTGGACCCACCCCATCAAGCGCGACGCGGCCAGCGCGTGGCGACTCGCCGGGCGCGGGCTCACGAAGAGCTCCCCGCCCAGGATCTCGCCGTTCATATGCGGCGGCAGCGCCTCGATGTCGGCGTAGGTCGGTCGAGGGGTGGCTTCGACAGGCTCGCTCATGCCCAAGAGGCTAGCCGGCTCGCCGCCGCGAGGCCACCCTCGGGGAGCGTTCATGGCGGGGCGGAGGGAGCTGCGGTAGGCTCCGCCGCGACTTCGGGCCCGGATACAGAGCGCTATGGCGACGCCTTTCAATGTCTTGATCTCATCGGCGGGGCGACGCGTCGCGCTGCTTCAAACCTTCAGGCAATCCCTGGCGAATCTGGGGATCGAGGGCCGGCTGCTGGCCGTGGATGTCCAGCGGCTGTCGGCGGCGTTTCATGCGGCGGACGAAGGGTTTTTGGTGCCGCGCTGCACCAGCGACGCGTTCATCCCTGCGATGCTCGAGCTGTGCGAGACCCACCAGGTCAAGCTGGTCATCCCGACCTTGGACCCCGAGCTGATGCCCTACGCCACCCACCGCGCGGAGTTCGCGGCCATCGGGACCACCGTGGCGATCTCCAGCCCCCAGGTCGTCGCCATCGGTTCGGACAAGGCGCAGACCCATGCGTGGCTTGTATCTCAGGGCTTCCCGGTGCCGCGCCAGGCCGACCCCCAGGCGGTGCTGGCCAAGCAGGACGCGTGGCCCTGGCCGCTCATCACCAAGCCCATCGCGGGCTCCTCGTCCATCGGCGTCGTGCAGGTCGATTCGCCCGAGGCGCTGCGGATGGCGACGCGGTCGGGCGAGCACATCGTCCAGACCGTCGCGCCGGGCAAGGAGTACACGGTCAGCGTCTACGTCGACCGGCACGGGCGCTGCCACTGCGCGGTGCCTCGCCGCCGGCTCGAGGTGCGCGGCGGCGAGGTCAGCAAGGGCATGGCCGTGCGCGTCCCCGAGGTCCAGACCCTGGCCCGCGCCATCGCCGAGCGGCTGCCGGGCGCCTACGGTGCGCTGAACGTGCAGATATTCTGGGACGAAAAGACGGGCGAGCTGACGGTCATCGAGCTGAACGCGCGCTTCGGGGGCGGCTACCCGCTGGCTTGGCAGGCGGGCGCGCGCTACTCGCAGTGGCTCATCGAGGACCTGCTGGGCCTGCCGTCGACGGCGTCCTGGGACGGCTGGACGGACGGCTTGGTGATGCTGCGCTACGACGACGCGATCTTCGTCAACCGCGAGGACGCCGGGGTGGACCGCCTTGCCTGAGCCGCACCCGCCCGCGCGAGCCGTGGCCGATTTAGCCAAGCGCGGCCTGGATCTTTGCGGCGCGCTGACCGCCCTCGCCCTGACAGGCCCGGTCATCGCCGGCGCCGCGGTCGCGGTGGCGGCGACCATGGGGCGCCCGGTGCTCTTCCGCCAAGACCGCCCCGGGCTTCACGGAAAGACCTTTCGACTCGCGAAGTTCCGCACCATGCGCCACCCGCGCCCCGGCGAAGAGGGCCCCGAGGCCGACGCCGCCCGCCTGACCCGCACCGGCCGCTTCCTGCGCGCCACCAGCATCGACGAGCTGCCGACGCTGCTCAACGTCCTGCGCGGCGACATGAGCCTCGTCGGCCCCCGCCCGCTCCTGGTCCGCTACCTCCCGCGCTACTCGGCCGACCAAGCGCGCCGCCACGACGTCCGCCCCGGCATCACCGGCTGGGCCCAGGTCAACGGCCGCAACGCCATCGGCTGGGACGAAAAGCTCGCCCTGGACGTCTGGTACGTCGACCACCGCTCGCTCTGGCTGGACGCCAAGATCCTCGCGCTGACGGTACTGAAGGTGGTCCGCCGCTCCGACATCAGCTCCGACGGCCACGCCACCATGCCCGAGTTCACGGGCTCCGAGCCGCCCGCGCCCCGCACCCCGTAGCCACAAGGCACTGAAGCCCCGCCGCCCGGCTGAGACGGCGCTCTTTTGGCTCTCGACGGGCTCGGCGAAGGTGGCGACCGCGCCGCATAAAAGCCTATCCCTTAGAAGGTGTTCCCATATTCGGACCGAGCGGGGCGCCAGCGACGTCTTTTC
>CAZNZH010000443.1:0-5277 GCA_964577445.1 uncultured Myxococcales bacterium | reverse complement strand
GGCCGCGCTTATCGGCACGCGGCGGCTCCTGGGGCCGAAGCCGGCCATGGTCGTAGCGCTCGAGAGGAAGATCGCCCGTCCGGTGGTGCGGATCACCGCCGCGATGTCGCCGTCGGGTTGCTGCTGCCACCGGTGCAAGACGTGGACGCCCGCGTCCACACCGATGCCCAATATCAATGGAAACGCGATTATATTCGCGGGGTTGTAGCTCATGCCGAGCAGGCTCATGCCGCCCCAGGCCCACAGCACGCCGACGGCGAGGGGGACCAGCGCGAAGAGCGTGGTGCTGAGGCGCCGGAAATCGATGAGCAGGAGGAAGAAGATCGTGATGGCGGCCAAAAACGTCGCCTCGCGAAAGCCCGCCTCGATGGCCTGGATCGAGTGCCAGTGCGTGACCGGGAAGCCGGTGGCCGTGTCGGAGACCGCCTCGATGTCGCTGACGAAGGAGGCGCGGAACGTGCGCTGGCCGATGTTGGCCGCGGGGTAGATGTAGAGCGCGAAGCGGCCGTCGTGATAGAGGCGGTCCTGCAGACCCTGGGGGAGATCCTTGATCATCGCCGCGGCGGTCATGGGCTCGCCGCGGGTGACCACGCGCAGGCTCGTCAGGGCGCGGGTGCGTATGTCGAGGATCTGAGCCTGCAGCTCGCGCAGGCTGGCGGCGCCGGCCTCGCCCTGGAGCGCGGCGATGGCCTTGACCAGGCGGTGGGCCCCAGCGACGGGCGGGTCCAGCCACTTCGCCTCGTCGGCGCCGCCTCGCGCGGCCTCGAAGCGCGCGTCCTCCAGGCTGTCGGCGAGGTCTCGGGCCGCCGCGTGCGCTCCGGCCAGGTCCACGTCGGTCCGCGCCGGGGCGTCGCCGTCGGGGGTGCCGAGCGCTGGGCGCAGGGCCGCCAGGGCCTTGAGCTTGGCGGGCTGGTGCTCCGGCAGGTAGCTGAGGGCCGAGTCGATGCGCACGACCGAGGGCAGGCTCTCCAAGCGCTCGGTGAACTCCTTGGCCTGGGCCTCGCTGTCCGCGACGATCGACGCGGTCTCGCCGCTGTAGTCGGTGCGCGCGCGCAACACGTCCCACGCCTTGAGCGACGGCACGCCGTCGGGCAGCAGCGAGGTGATGTCGTAGTTCCACTGGAGTCGCTCGCCCTGCACCGCCATCGCGATCGAGACCAGCGCGCCGCTGGCGATGAAGAGCCAGGGGTGGGAGACCACCCACTCGGGGAGGCCGCGTCGTCTCGCCCGGCGCACCGGGAGGTGGAGCCGGCCCTGCAGGCGCTCCAGGCGAGGAACGACCAGCATGGCGGGCAAGAGGAGGAAGGTGGCGGCTAAGACGATGATCACGCCGAACGCGGTCATGATGCCGAGCTCGGAGAAGGCCTTGAAGTTGACGGGGGCGAGCGCCAGGAAGGCGCCAGCGGTGGTGATACCCCCGGTGAGCACGCCCGGGCCGGCGCTGCGCAGCGCGACCTCGACGGCGTGGGCGGCGCTGCTGTCGTTGCGGCGGGCGTCCTGAAAGCGGGCGAGGATGTGCACCGCGAAGTCGATGCCCAGGCCGAGCAGGGTCGCGACGAAGGACGAGGTGAGGAGGTTGAGGGAGTCGAAGGCGAGGTGGACGAACGCCAGGGTCCACACCAAGCCGATGAGCAGCGGGCTGAGGCCCAAGATCACCGAGCTGGCGGACCGGAAGCCGAGCGCGAAGATCAGCGCGACGCCGACCAGCGCGAGGACGGTGGTGAACGGGAGGTCGCGGTTGAGCGTGCGCGTCTCATCGGCGACCAGGGCGGGCATCCCGGTGAGCGCGGCGGTGAGCTGGCCGTCCGGGCACGCGCTCGGGTTCGGGCTCGGCAGCGCGCACGGTCCGCCCAGCTCGGCGATGATGGCGTCGGTGCGGTTTTCGACGTAGCCGACCAGCGCCATCACGGGGCGCGGCGCGTCGGTCTCGACGACGGGGCGGATGATGGCCAGCTTCAGCGAGCCGTCTCTCGACGAGAAGTAGCCGTCGCGGTCGATGCCTCGCATCTTGCCGTCGGCGTCGCCCAGATCCCCGATCAGCTCGGACTGGATCGGGGTCTTCAGGAGCGTCGGGTCTTCCAGGCGCGCGGCCATCCCGTCCAACAGCCGCCCCATCCCCTCCATGACGCGCTCGGCGCGATCGCGGGCGTCACCCTTGGGCTGCTCGGTCTCGCCGCGGGCCTCGATGCCGCGCGCCAGCTTGGTGAGAAAGGTCTCGATGCCGTCGATCTGGCGCAGCGCCGCCACGCCCATGTCCGGGTCGTTGAGCGCGGTGACCACGCGGTCGATCGACTCCTGGTCGAGGAAGAGCAGCCCGTGGTCGGCGAACTTCTCGAGGTCGATGTGCCCCAGGACGTCGCGGACGCAGGACGGCGCGTTCACCGGCCCGTCGGCCGCGCAGCCGTTCGCGTCGGCGACGGGGTTTTTCGCCGGGAGCTCGGTCAGCACCCGGCCGATCACCGCCTGGCGCATGGCCTCGTCGCCGCCCTCGACCATGAGGACGAGCTGATTGGGCGAGCCGAAGTCGCGGAGGAACGCTTCCAGCTTCAGGAAGTGCGGGCTGTTCGCGTCGGACATGCTCTTGTGGCCGGCCTCGACGTGCAGGCCAGGGATAAAGAGCGCAGCGCCTAACGTCAGCGCCAGCGTGACGAGGATGACCCGGCGCGGGTGCCCGAGGACCGCCCGCAGCATCAATTGGAAGAGGCGCTCGCGCATGGGGCGCGAATCCTAGAGGCAATCCGCGACAGTGACAACGCCTCATGGGTCAGGTCAGCCTGTGGGCCCGCCCGTCGCCGCCGCCCTACCAGTGGATGTCGGCCAGGACCCGCCACTTGTGGATGATGTCGCGCTCCGGGCGACCGTCGGCGTCGCGGAGCGCCGGACCGCGATGGAAGACGCCGTACTGGGCGCCGATGGAGAACTCGGCGATCTGCGGCAGCGCCACACGCACGGCGACGCCGGCGTTGACCTCCCACCCCAGCAAGCCCGCGCGCGGGGGGCTGCTGATCGGGCTCGCGTTCTTGCCCGACAGCGCGGTGGGGGCGGGCGCTGAGGCCCCGACGGGAGCGAAGGCCACCAGCCCGCCGAGGTTGCCGACGAAGCCCCCGTTGCACGCCTCGATTCGCAGCAGCGGCGCGGCGTAGATCGCCGAGCTGACGCTCCCTCCGGTCGCCTGGGCGTCGATACGGCTCCGGGGGGCGTCCGATCCCTGTGCCAGCAGGTCGCGGCGGGTCGCGGCGGTCGCCCGGGCCAAGACCTCTTCAAAGAGGATCATCCCGACGCGGTAGGCGGGATCGAAGTGAAACGCGGTGTCGGTGCCGTCGAGCGTGGCGCCGTCGCCAGACGCCGCCCCCATCTCCACCGACGCCCCCATCCCGCGCGCTGGCGCGCTCAACTGCAGCCGAGCCAGCGCTCCGAACTGCCGGATCTTCGTCCGGATGCGCCCCCGAGCGTCGCCGCTTGGCGCGTCCGCCTCGCCCGGCGCTCGCTCCGAGCGCGATCCCAGGAGCGCGGCCCCCTCGGCGCTGAACACGAGCTCGAGCTCACGACCTACGGGACGTATCACGTTGACGGTCACGTCGAAGAGGGTGTCGGCCCGTTCGCCCAGCTCGAGGTCGGCCGTGCGGTGCACGATCGCTATACCCGCGCGTGTCAACCGTTCATCCCAAGCGATGGCCCCGAAATACCGCAACGCGAGATCGCCGTCCGTTCGGTTGACCAGCTCATCGCGCTCGATCACGTCGAAGCCCAGGTGGAGCCTGACCGCCTCGGCCGCGCGGCCCTTGGTGAAGGCCCGCAGGGGCGTCGCGTCGACCAGGATGCCGTTATAGATGTCGCCACCAGAAGCGTCCGCGAAGGGGGAGCTGCCCGTGCGCCCGTTGTGAATCGCCAGCCCGAGGCCCCAATCGCCCTCGCGCCGTCCGATGCGGACCTCGCCGAGCCCGATGGGGACTTGGATGACGGCCTCCCGCAAGAAGAGGTCGTCGCGCACGCTCGCGTTGTGCCAGAGCCTGGACCGCGGGCCCGCCTGCAGATCGCTCTCGTCGCCGAGCACTTGGCCGTCGAAGACCTGAAGCGTGCTGCGCATCCAGAGCTGCCGCGACACCTCGAAGCGCCCGCCCACGTCCAAGCGCACCATGTCGCGGCTTCGGTTGTGGTGCGGCGTGCCCTCGGCGTCCACGTCGAAGGGCGACAGCACGACGTAGCGCTGTTGGAGGGCACCATGGGCAGCGACGGTCACCGCGTTGGCCCGGTGCGCCCCCCCAAGCGCCAGCGCCAGGACGAGCCCCGCGGCGCACGCTGCGCTGATTCGCTTCACAGGGCGGAGGGTTCCACGGCGCCGCCGCCCGGTCAATTTCGTAAGGGGGTGTCCCCACGTTCGGATCGATCATGGGAAAAGATGCGTACTTTCATGGACTTGCGCGCGGATGGTGCTTGCGCGGCCCAGGAGGCGGACGCGCGCGGCCCCCTGAAAAGGCGTGAACAAGCCAGGCGACCGGGGGATGGGGCGACCACCTCCAATCGAGGCGTTTGACCGGTCTGCGCCCGTCGGCTAAGAGAGATCGACCGCGGCCCCGTCGCATGGAGGCGCCCCGTGAAACGCTACGCCGCAGCCCCGCGCGTCGGTCTCTTGGTCGGTCTCTTGGCCGCAGCGCTCGGCATCGCCGCATGCAGGCCCAAGCTGGTGGCTTACGACCCGCCACCGGATCGTCTCGAGGGCCTCCCGGACGACGCGCCCTCCTTGCTTGAGCTCTCCGATCGCGTCGCGGCGTCCCACCCCACGACCCCCGCCGAGGCCGACCGTGGGCTCGCCGCCGCGGAGAAGGCGCTCAGCGTCGGCACCGGCGAGCCCTACGAGGCGCTGTGGCGCATGTCGCGCGACGCCCACACCATGGCCGACCTCATCACGGTGAGCGCGCAGAAGGAGGCCTACGCCAAGAAGGGCCGGGCGTACGGCGAGCAGGCCATCGCGCGCGACGGGACGCGGGTGGAGGGCTGGTACTACGCGGCGGTGAACACGGCCCGCGAGGCGGAGGCGACGTCGCAGACCGGGCCCCTGGGCCGCGTGGTCGAGCTGGCGGAGAAGGCCATCGCCATCGACCCGGCCTACGACGACGCGGCGCCGCTGCGCCTGCTCGGCAAGGTGCGCATGGTCGCGCCCGAGTGGCCGACCAGCGTGGGCGACCGCGACAAGGCCGTGGACCTGCTCAAGCGCGCGGTGGGCATCTCCGCCACGCCGTTGAACCGGCTCTTCTTGGGTCAAGCGCTCTACCACGC
>CAZNZH010000442.1:0-5288 GCA_964577445.1 uncultured Myxococcales bacterium | reverse complement strand
GCGCAACCCCACTATAACGGGTCGCCAAGATACGAGTCTGGGCGTCAGACGCCTCGCGTCCAGACGCCTCGCGTCGCGTCCGCGCGTCCGCCGACGCCTCGCCGCGTCACGCGTCCGCGTCGGGCCTCCGTCAAAAATGTGTAGTCTGGGCGTCAGACGCCTCGCGTCGCCTCGCGTCCGCCTCGCGTCGCCCTATCGCGGCGGGGTGTGCCGCCGTCGCGGCCGTCGACAAGAAGCTCCTCGCCGGGTCGGGTTTCGTGCGCCCCTGACCGGCCTATCGCAGGTTCTTTTGGATGACCCGGAGGATGTCGAAGCGGGTGATGGCGCCTACCAGCTTGCCGTCTTCGACGACGGGGAAGCGGCGGAAGACGTTCTTTAGGAAGAGGCCGGCGACGTAGTAGACGTTCATCTTGGGGGTGATGGTCGTCACGTCGCGGGTCATGAAGTCGGCGACGATGCCTCGGGGCATGTCGGCGTCGGTGCCGGCCGCCAGCAGGCGGAGGCAGTCTTTTTCGCTGACGATGCCGATGAGCGTCCCCTGGGAGTCGACCACCGGGGCGCTGGTGACGTGGTGCTCCAGCAGGAAATCCACGGCGTCGAGGATGGGCGCGTCGGGGCGCAGGGTGTGGACCGTGGTGTCCATGTGGTCGCGGACGATCGGGAGCTTCACGGCGCCGCCTTGGTCGGTTTCGGCGATGGTAACGCCGGTGACACTATCGGGGGAAGAGGGCGGTCGCCGCGGTCTCGGCCAGGTCCCACAGGGGGCCAGGCCAGGCTCCCAGAAGCGCTGTGGCCGCGAGGACGGCGACGGCCGCGACGCGCAAGGAGGCGCTGACCGTGATGGGCGGGGCGTCGGGGGGCACCTCGCCCGTCCAGGCGTCGCGGATGAGTTGCAGGTAATAGTAGAGTGATATCGTGGCGTTCACCGCCGCCACCAGGACCAGCCAGAAGGCGCCGCGCTCGATGGCGGCCAAGAAGAGAAACCACTTGCCGGCAAAGCCCGGGGTCGGCGGGATGCCGGCGAGGCCGAACATGCCCACCAGCAAGAGCGCGGCTAAGAGCGGCGAGCGGCGGGCGAGGCCTTGGAGGTCGGCTCGGGTGGGGTCGTGGCCGTCTTTTCCCAAGGCGGTGACTACCAAAAAGGGTGCTGAGGCGATGACGACGTAGACCACGGCGTAAAAGAGCGCGGCCGCCGTGCCACGCTCGGACGCGACCACGAAGCCGATGAGCGCGTAGCCGCCGTGGGCGATGGCGGACCAGCCCAAGAGGCGCTTGAAGTTGCGCTGCACAAGGGCGCCCAGGTTGCCGACGGTCATCGACGCCACCGAGGCCAAGAGCAGCAGGTGGACGAGGAGCTCCGACGGGCCGTAGGCCGCCAGGACGCGGGCGAGGATGCCCACCGCGGCGACCTTGGACGCGGTGCCGATGAAGGTCGCCGCCGGGTGCGGGGCGGCCTCGTAGGCGTCAGGCGCCCAGGCGTGGAAAGGGAAGACGGCGAGCTTGAAGAGCAGGCCGGCCAAAAAGAGCACCAGGCCCAAGACGGCGGCTGGCGAGGCGCCGGGGCCCAGGGGCGTGAGCTGGGTGGTCCCGGTGTGGCCGAAGAGCAGGGTGATTCCGTAGATGGTGGTGGCCGAGGCCGCGGCACCGAAGAGCAGGTAGCGGATGGCGCCCTCCCCGCCCGCCCGCTGATTTTTGTGCAGCGCAGCGAGGACGTAGAGGGCGTAGGCGGAGAGCTCCAGGGTGACATAGAGGGTGATGAGCTCGACCGCGCTCGAGAGTAGCATCATGCCGAGGGCGCCGACGTGGATTAAGGTCGGCAGGTCGGCGCGAGCGCTGGGGCGCACGCTGGTGCTGTCGGTGGCGGTCCAGGAGGCGACCAGGGCTCCGGCGGCGATGCCGAGCTTCAAAAACTGCGACAGCGCGTCGATGGAATACACGCCCGAGATCGGCTGCTCGCGAAAGCTCAGGGCGATGATGGCGGCCACCAGGGTGGCCAGGGCGCCGATGACGCCGATTCGCGCGGTGGTGGCGGGGTTCGCGGGGCTCCGGGCCACGGACGCGGCGAAGCAGGCCAAGGCGGTGGCGGCGGCGGCGAGCTCGGGTAGAAGTGCGGTCATCGCAGGCCACCTGCGACCTGGCCGAGATCTGCGACCAGGCCGATGAGGTCCAGCGCCAGGCCTGGGATGAAGCCGATGAGCAGCAGCAGGCCGATGAGGATGAGGCGCGGGATGGCCTCGAAGCCCTCGAGGTCGACGAGGCTGGCGCGCGCCGGGTTGGGGGCGCCGAAGAGCGCTCGGCCGAGGACGCGCAGCAAGAAGGCGGCGGTGATGACGAGGCCGGCGACCGCGATGGCGCCGAGGATGGGGTAGGTCTGGATGGCCGCGACGAAGACCAGGAACTCGGCGACGAAGGGCGCGAAGCCGGGGACGCCCATGCCGGCGAGGGCGGCGAGGACGAAGAGCGTGCCGGCGACGGGGACCTGGGCGACGAGGCCGCCGTAGCTGTCGATGTCGCGGTCGTGGGTCTGGTCGTAGATGTAGCCGATGACGCTGAAAAAGAGCGCGGTCATGAGGCCGTGAGCGAACATCTGTAGGACGGCGCCGCGGGCTCCGTCGGCGCTGAGGGTGGCGAGGCCCAGGAGCACGATGCCCATGTGGGACACGCTGGAGAACCCGATGACGTACTTCAGGTCGGTCTGGCGCCAGGCGACGAAGGCGCCGTAGAGGATGCCGGTGGTGGCGAGGGCGGCGGCCGTGGGGGCCCAGTAGGCGGCGCCCGCGGGGAGGATGCCGATGGCGACGCGCAGGATCCCGAAGGCGCCGAGCTTCATCAGGACGCCGGCGTGGAGCATCGAGACCGAGGTCGGGGCGGCGACGTGGCCGGTGGGCGACCAGCCGTGGAGCGGCCACATGCCGGCGAGGATGCCGAAGCCGGCGTAGAGGAAGGGGTAGAGGAAGATCTGGACGGCGGGGTCGATGGCGCGGGTGGCGAGCTCGGGGATGGACCAGGTGTCGCCGCCGCCCAAGACGAAGAGCGCGATGAGGGCCGGGAAGAGCAGCGCGCTGCCGGCCATGAGGTAAAGCGTCAGCTTCATGGCCGCGTAGGCTCTGCGGGTGCTGCCCCAGACCGCGATGAGCGGGTACATCGGTAAGACGGCGACCTCGTAGAAGAAGAAGAAGGCGAAGAGGTCGCGGGACAAGAAGACGCCGAAGACGCCGAAGACCAAGAGCGAGATGAAGGCGAAGAACTCGCGGTTGCGGTGGTTGAGCGACCACATCGAGAGCGTGCCGGTGAAGAAGACGACCGCGTTCAGCACGGTCATCAGGACGGCGATGCCGTCGGCGGCTAAGTCGAGCTGGATGTGCAGCGCGGGGATCCAGGGGAGCACCCAGGCGAACTGGTAGCCGCCGGCGTGGGTGTCGAAGGCGGCGGCCAGGGCCAGGGCGAGGCACAAGCTGAGGCCGGAGACGGCGGCGTTGAGCGGCTTGATGAGGCGCTCGGGGACGATGAGCGTCAGGGCGGCGCTGACCAGCGGCAGGGCCAAGATGGCCGGGAGGATCCATTGGGCGAAGGCGCTCATCGGGAAAACCCCAGCCACAGCGCGACCATGGCCAGCACGACCGCGGCGACGCCGATATAGCGCTGGAGCTGGCCGGACTGGCCGCGCGAGGTGCCTTCGCCCATGCCGATGGTGATGCGGCCGGTGAGATCGCCGGCGGCGTTGAGGACGCGGCTCTCGATGATTTGAAGGCCGCGAGCGGCGGCGCGAGCACCTCCGACGACGGCTTTTTCGTAGATGGCGTCGAGGTAAAAGCCGTTTTTCAGCGCGCGGTGCAGCGGGCCGACGCGCTCGAGGAGGCTGGGGCCGGCGCTCCGGCGGCCGAAGTCAAAGGCGGCCAGGGCCAGGCCGATGACCACCGCGCTGACGCCGGGGATGGCGTGGCTCAGGGCGAGCTCGGGCAGGCGCTGGCCGAGGAGGCTGGCGATGGCGGGGCCCGCGAGGACGAGCGCCAGGGTGAGGGCGGTGAGGGTGAGGATGGCGGCGAGCATGGCGCGGGTGGGCGGGTGATGGTGGCGGTCGTCGATGGCGTAGGCGGGCGCGGGTTCGGGCGCAGGCGTGGGCGGCTCGGCGGGGCGCAGCAGCAGGAAGACCACGCGGCCGACGTAATAGGCGGTGACGCCGGCGCCGGCGACCAGCAGCGCGAAGCCGAGGGCGGCTTGGCGGCCTGGGAGCTGGTGGACGACGGTGAGGACGGCCTCTTTGGAGGCGAAGCCGGCGGATCCGGGGATGCCGGCCAGCGCCGCCCCGCCGACCAGGATGCCCAGCATCGTCAGGCGGTCGCGGCGCGCGCCGGCTCGGCCGAGGGCGCGGATATCCTGGGTGCCGTGGTGGTGGATGAGGGCGCCCGCGGCCAAGAAGAGCAGCGCCTTGAAGGCCGCGTGGGTGGTGAGGTGAAAGAGCCCCGCCGACAGCCCGCCCGCGGCGAGGCCGGCGAGCATGGTGCCGAGCTGGCTGATGGACGAGTAGGCCCAGACGCGCTTGATGTCGTCTTGGACCGCCGCCAAGAGCGCGGCGAAGAGCGCGGTGAAGGCGGTCAGGCTGAGCGCCGTCGTCCGCGTGATGGGGGCGAGGAGGAAGAGCTCTTCGAAGCGGGCGAAGAGGAAGACGCCGGCCGCGACCATGGTGGCGGAGTGGAGCAGCGCGCTGACCGGCGTGGGGCCGGCCATGGCGTCGGGCAGCCAGGTGTGTAGCGGGAACTGGGCGCTCTTGCCGATGATGCCGACGAAGAGCAGCGCGGCGATGACCTCGATGAGCGCTCGGCTGTGGGGGAACTGGCGGGCGGCCTCGGCGGCGGCGGTGAGGCTCTCGCGGATGTCGAGGGTGTGGGTCAGGATGAAGAGCAGCACCAGGCCGATCAGCATCGCGACGTCGCCGATGCGCGTCATGATGAAGGCTTTCTTGGCGGCGGCGATGGCCTCGGGGCGCTGGTACCAAAAGCCGATGAGGAAGAACGACGCGACGCCGACCAGCTCCCAGAAGATGAAGGCCTGAAGCAGGTTGGGCGAGTAGGCGAAGCCGAGCATGGCCCACTCGAAGAACGCCAGCAGCGCGAAGAAGCGGCCGCGGCCGGGGTCGTGGGCCATGTAGCCGGTCGAGTAGACCTGAACGCAGAGCGTGATGACGCCGACCACCGCGCCCATGAGGCGGGCGCGGGCGTCGAGCAGGACGCCGAAGCCGAGCTCGGTGTGGCCCAAGGTGAGCCAGGGCCAGATCTGCGAGTCCACGG
>CAZNZH010000441.1:0-5299 GCA_964577445.1 uncultured Myxococcales bacterium | reverse complement strand
CCACCGCCGGGATCGCGAGGTGCCGCTCGCAGCCGTCGATGGACAGGGTCGCGTCGAGCTGGGCGAGGCCGGCGTCGTCCCAGGGGCCCGCCCCCGGCGTGTCGATGAGGATGAGGTCCTTGTCGGCGTAGCGCGCGACGGACGCGGCGAGGCCTTGGGCGTCGCGCGCTTTTCGAAGCGGGAGCCCCAGAATTCGGCAGAAGGCTTCGAGGGTCTCGAGGCCGCCGATGCGCAGCGTGTCGGTCGTGATGATGCCCACGCGGGCATTGTGACCGAAGGTCGCCAGCGCCGCCAACTTCGCCACCGTCCGCGTCTTGCCCGCGCCGGTCGGGCCGACGATGGCCGCGATGACGCGCTCGTGGCGAGCCCACAGCGGCGTGGCGGGGTCGAGGATCGAGCGGATCTCGGCTTCCAGATCGGGCTGGCGCGCGACGGCGAGGCCGCGGTCGGGGGCGGCGCGCTCGCGGGCGCGGGCGACCAGCGCCGCGGCGACGCTGGGCTCGACGCCTGCCGCGACGAGGCCGCGCACGTCGGGATCGGGGTCATCGGTGGTGGGGCCGGCGCGGCGTGTCGCGCGCTGTAGCCGGGCTATCTCGTCGCCCATGTCGGCGATGGTGCGGGTCAGGCGGCGCTCCATGGCGGCGAGGGGGCCCTCACCGGCGGGGGCCAGCGGCAGGTCCGGGATGGTCGCGGCGCGCGCCGGACCGGCGGCCTCTGCGGTGAGTTCGGTGACCGCGCGGCCGTTCGGCACCGTGATCTCGTCGTGGCGCGCCTCGGCCGCCGGACGCGGCGGAGGCGACGTCGTGGGCCGCGCCGCCGGAGGGCTGGCCTCCCGATGGCGATCATCTGCGGGCGGGAAGGTCGCTGGCTCGACTCGCGGTCGGGCGCTCACCTCGCCGGTCGAACGCGCGCGCACCAGCGGCGGCGCAGGCGCGGGGCGCTCGGCGTGCGCCGGCAGCGGCGGAAAGGCAGGCAGGGGCGGCGGCTCTGCGAAGCTCGGGCGGGGCCCCCGGGCGACCATCGGCGCGGGGCGCTGCTCCGCGTCCACGCCTTGAGACGCCGCGGCTGTGACCGCGAATCGGCTGGGCGCGTTGGCCTGGGCGCGGCGGATCTCGCGGGTCCCGAGGATGACCGCGTCGGGCCCCAGGGACTCCCGCACGCGAAACATGGCCTCCCGGATCGAGCTGGCCTCGAAGGTCTGGGTCGTCACGGCGCCTCCTGCTCACGCGGTCGGCCGGGGCGTGGGTCGAGGCGGCCGCCCGCGATCGCCGCCGATTCGGTCGCCGCGCGCATCACGGGCCTCGCGTGCCGGCGGCTTGAGGAGCCGGCGCCTCAGCGCGCGCGCCGTCGAGGTGAAACATCTGGACCACCACGACGGCGACATCGCGGGGGAGCTCATCGTTGGCGATGACCCGGACGCGCGGCTCCTGGATGACGGCCCAGCGGGCCAGCGGATACCGAATATCTGCGGGCACTTGGACCACGGCGTGCCGCTCGAGATCCTCGCTGAGGCTGCGGTACTGGATGAGCTGCTGGAGCAGCGACCGGGCCGGCGCCGTCGCCAGCGCCAGGCGCGTGTCCACCTCGTTACGCAGGATGGAGCCTCGCAACAGCTCGATGCTGGCGTCGTCGAAGAGCGCGACCTGGAGCTTGTCGTCGCGATCGCGCAGGGGGTGGATGATGGCCGGCGCGAGGCGGCGGCGCACCTGCTCGACGAGGTAGGGCGTGCTCTTGCCGAAGCGCACCGCCTCCGACAGCGCCTCGAGGATGGAGCCGAGGTCGCGGATGCTGATCCGCTCGTCCAAGAGCGCGCGCAGCACGCCGAGCACCTCCGCGTGGCTGAGCACCGCGGGGATGAGCTCGTCGACGATTCGGGGGTGGCGGCGGGCGAGGGCGTCGAGCAGGACCTGGAGCTCGGCGCGCCCCAGCAGCCGCGCGGCCTCGCGCTCGATGGCGTCGCGCATGTGGGTCAGCATGACGAACACCGGCTCGGCGATGGTGTAGCCGGCCAGCTCGGCGCGGCTCTTGTCCGCGGGGCGAATCCAGAGGGCGGGGAGGCCGAAGGTCGGCTCGATGGTGGCGTCGCCCTCGACCGGGCGCCGGACGTCGCCGGGGTCCATGGCCATGACGCGGTCGGGCATCACCGAGCCCGACGCGACGGGGACGCCGTGGACCAGCAGGCGGTATTCGTTGGCGCCCAGGGCGGCGTCGTCGCGGATCGGCATGTGCGGGAAGACGAACCCGAGATCCCTCGCGATGTTTGCGCGCAGGACGCTGACCCGGGTGACGAAGTCCCCGCCTTCGTCGGATTGAACCAGCGAGATGAGGCCGTAGCCGACGTTGAGCTCCAGCTTCGGGACCTCGAGATCGCGCTCGATGGCCTCGATGGAGCCGCGGGCGGGCTCGGGCGCCTCGCTGAGACCTCCCGGAGCGCCCGGTGCGGCCCCGCCGAGCTCGCCAGCGCTTCGTGGCGGACCGGCGCCGACTCGGCGCGACCACCAGAGCAGCCCGCCGGCCAGCCCGAAGAAGATGACCATGGGCATCCCGGGGATGAAGGCCATGGCGGCGACGACGATGGCGGTGGCGACCATCACCTTGGGGTTGCTGAGGAGCTGCAGGACGACCTGGCCGCCGAGGTCGGTGGACGAGGCGGCGCGGGTGACGATGACGCCGGCCGCGGTCGAGATGAGGATGGAGGGGATCTGGCTGACGAGCCCGTCGCCGATGGTGAGCACGGTGTAGGTGGTGGCGGCGTCGGCGATGGACAGGTGCTCTTGGGCCACGCCGATGATGAGGCCGCCGACGATGTTGATGGCGGTGATGATGAGGCCGGCGATGGCGTCGCCGCGCACGAAGCGGCTGGAGCCGTCCATGGCGCCGTAGAAGTCGGTCTCGCGGGCGAGCTCGATGCGGCGGGCGCGGGCCTGGTCTTGGGTGATGAGGCCCGACGCGAGGTCGCTGTCGATGCTCATCTGCTTGCCGGGCAGGGCGTCGAGGGTGAAGCGGGCGCTGACCTCGGCGATGCGGCCAGCACCCTTGGTGATGACGACGAAGTTGATGAGGGTGAGGATGAGGAAGACGACGATGCCGACGACGTAGCTGCCGCCGACGACGAACTCGCCGAAGGTCTGGATGATGCCGCCCGCGGCGTCGGTGCCGCTGGCGCCGCCCAGGAGGATGAGGCGGGTGGTGGCGACGTTGAGGGAGAGGCGAAAGAGCGTCGTGATCAAAAGGAGCGAGGGAAATACTGAGAAGTCGAGGGCGCGGGTGACCTGGACGGCCGTCAGCAAGATGACGAGCGAGACGGTGACGTTGACCGCCAGCAGGAGATCGAGGGCCAGCGGGGGCAGCGGCACGATCATCAGGCCGAGGATGCCCACCAGGGTGAGCGGCATCGCGAGATCTCGGCGCCGGACGCCCGACAACAAGCCGCCCGCGGCCTCGGAGGGACTCGCCACGGGCTAGAACCTCCCCGCGCCGATCTGGTCGATGTGGACCGCGATCTCGCGGAAGAGGGCGAAGATCAGGTCGTACATCCACGGGCCGGCCAGCCACATGACCGCGCCGACGGCCAGCATCTTGGGGATGAAGACGAGGGTGACCTCGTTGACCTGGGTGGCGGCCTGGATGATCGAGACGAAGACGCCGACGATGAGGCCGGCGAAGAGCATGGGCGCCGAGATCTGGTAGGTGACCTGAAGGGCGCGCTGCAGGATGTCACCGGCGGCTTGGGCGTCCATCGCTCAGCCCCTGAAGCCGTTGGCCAGCGAGGTGACGACGAGGCCCCAGCCGTCGACCACGACGAAGACGATGAGTTTGAGGGGCAGCGACATGGTGGCCGGCGGCAGCATCATCATGCCCATGGACATGAGGACGGCGGCGACGACGATGTCGATGACGAGGAAGGGGATGAAGAGGAGCGCGCCGATCTGGAAGGCCGTCTTTAGCTCGCTGAGCATGAACGCGGGCACCACGGCGACCATGGGGACGTCATCGACCGTGGTGGGTCGTTGCGCGCCCATGACGTGGAGGAAGAGGCCAAGGTCCGCCTCGCGCGTGTGGCGGAGCATGAAGCTTCGCAGGGGCTTGGAGGCCTCGATGAGGGCCTGGCGGTCGTCGAGCTTGCCCTCCTGGTAGGGCGTGTAGGCGTTGGTGTCGATGGCCCGGATGACCGGCGCCATCGTGAAGAGGGTCAAAAAGAGGGCGAGGCCGACGAGGACGCGGCTGGGCGGGAGTTGGGCGACGCCGACGGCTTGGCGGAGCAGCGCCAAGACCACGATGATGCGGGTGAAGGAGGTCATGGAGAGCACGATGCTGGGGGCCATCGCCAAGGCGGCCATCAGCAGCATGATCTTCACGCCGCCGGCCAGGTTGACCGCTTCACCGTCGACGGCGATGTGGACGCCGGCAGGGCTCGCGGCCGGTGCGAGCTGGGCCGCCGCGTCCGGCGCGAGCACGGCCACGGCTGCGATGCTCAGCCCGAGCAGGCCGAGCGGGCCGAGCGGGCCGATTCGGGCGGTGCGGTGGTGCGTCATGGTGCGGCTGGGGCCCGAGCTCAAAGGGCCGTCGGGCCGCGGCGCAGGGTCTGCACGCGCTGGCGGAGGGCCGCGCGCTCATCGGCCGGCGCCGTCGCGCGCAGCACGGCGTGACGATTTTCGGCGAGCCGGCCCAGCAGTTGCTCCAAGAAGGGGTCGTCGTCGGGCGCGGGCGCGCTGGCCCCTCGACGGGTCGGGGCGGGCGCCGCCGCCGATCGCCGGACAGGGCGGCCATAGGTCTGTTCCTCGCCGTCGAAGAGGTCCGGCCGCGTGGTCGGCCCGCGCCGCGCCGGCTCGTGCTCGTCGAGGTCGCCCCGTCGCGGAGGCCGCCGCGCCTCGCCCGAGTAGCCGTCGGCCTCAGCGACCACCTCGTCATCGAGGTCGTCCTCCAGCTCCGCCAGCAGCGCGACGCCGTTGTCGCTCGCGCCCACCACCAAGAGGCGCCCCGGGACGCGGACGAGGGAGACCGGCCACTTTCCGCCTACGCGAACGGAGGCGATGAGCTCGAGCGGGTTGGCGTGCTCGGCTCGCCGAGCGCCGCGGCGGTCTCGCAGGTAGATGAACGCCGCGCCGCCGAGCCCCAACAGGCCCGCCAGCAGCAGCAGGTTTCGCAGGCTGCGGCCCAGGTCCACCGGGGGCGCGCCCGTCAGGGGCTGGGCGTCTGCGGCCGCGCCGCCGGGTGCCCAGGCGGAGGCGACCGGCGCGATGGCCCGAGGGGCGGTGAGCGCGGGGAGCACCGCCGACTCGGGCGCCGGGGCCGCGGG
>CAZNZH010000440.1:0-5307 GCA_964577445.1 uncultured Myxococcales bacterium | reverse complement strand
AGGGAGAGGATCTCAGGGACGTCGTAGGGGTGAAGCTCCGTCAATCGGGCCTCGAGGCGCTCGTAAAGCGCCGCGGGGGTCTTGATGACCATCAACGCCTCGGAGTCCTCCGTCACGGCGCCCTTCCACCAATAGAGGCTCTTCACCCCCGGCACGATGTTCACGCAGGCGACGAGCTTCTCCTCGAGCAGCACGCGCGCGATCTGTTTGGCGGCGTCCGGCGGAGACGTGCAGAGGACGACGCGGAGCGGGCTGGGCATATAGGCCATCTGGAGCAGCGGGTGGGGTAGGGGGCGGGTTCATATAAGATGATGGGGGTGCGTGGCAAGGGGGAGGCGCGGCGCGCGGCGCTCGACAGGGGCGCGGGGTGGGCCGTAGCCTTGCGGCGACTCGAAGGGGGCTGCTGGTGGGCGTGGACCGTGGGGCGGTGAAGCGGGCGGCGTTGGCCTTGGTCGCGCTGACCCTCGGGCTGCCGGCCAGGGTCGCGGCGGCCGCGGACGAGGCGGGGCCTGTGATTCCGGTGACGGCGACGGGGCCGCTGCGCGAGGCGCTGGCGGGGCCGTGGCTGGGCGGCCGGCTGGTGTTGGCGAGCGTGGCCATCACGCAGGACCGGGTGCGGGTGGCGTTCAGCCGGGTGGCCGGAGGCGAGGTCGTCGCGGAGGTCGAGCTGCGGCAGGCGACGGCGCAGGACGGGGCGGCGGTCGCGGGCGGGGCGTTCAGCGTTCACGCGGTCCGGGGCGACGTGGCGGGGTTGGCCGAGGCGGTCGCCGAGCGGGTGCGTGGGCTGGAGGCGAGCGCGATGTGGGTGGTGCCAAAGAGCGAGGCGGCGCCTGACCATTTCCCGCGTGCGGCGCCGCCGGCGGAGGAGCCCGACGACTCGGCGGAGGTGGCGCTGGCGATTCGCAAGGCGCTTCAGGCGATGAAGACCGGCGACGGCGAGGCGGCGCGGGCGGCGTTGGACGGCGTGGCCGAGGCGGCGAAGGGGAACGCGGGGCCGGATATCGCGCAGACCTGGTACCGCATCGGCGAGGCGGCGCGGGGGCAGGCGGTGGCGCGGGCGTGGATCTCGGGCGTGCCTGACGAGCACGGCGTGCGGGCGCTGCGGGCGCGGGTCCTGGCCGGTGATGCGGGGGAGGTGGCGGCGCTCGCGGAGGCCATCGGGGCGCTGCCGGACGATGAGCGCTGCGGCGGGGCGGCGGTCGCGGAGAGCTTGGCGCGGACTGGCAAGACGAAGGAAGCCGAGGCGCTCTTTCGGGCGCTGGGCGAGCGGACGCCGGGCTGCGCGGAGGTGGCGGCGCTCGAGGTGCGGTGGCTGCTTGAGGCCGGGCGGATGGCGGAGGCGGACACGCGCTCGCAGGCGGCCATCGCGCGCTTCCCCGAAGACGAGGCGGTCATCGGGCTGCGCGCGCAGGTCTTGTTGGCCCAAGACCGGGCCGAGGAGGCGGTCGCGCTGCTCGAGCCGGTCGCGTGGCGCAACCCGGACAGCGGGCTGGTGTCGTCGCTTCAGGGCGCCTACATGAACGTGAAGACGCCGGGGTGGATCGCGAAGAAGCGGGCGGAGCTGGTGGCGCGGCACGCGGCGGACCCGAGCGACTACACGGCGGCCTTTCTGGCGGGCGTGATCATGCACTACGAGGGCCGCCTACAGGAGTCCAACGCGCTGCTGAAGCCGCTGGTGCCGATCTTGGGCAAGCAGCCGCGACTCTTCATCTACCTCGGGATGAACGCGTTCGACCTGGGGGACGCGGACGCGGGGCTGGCGTGGATACAGAAGGCCTTTGACCTGGAGGCGCCGGACCCGGATGTCTACTACTGCCGAGCGGAGATCTTGCGCTACCGAGACCCGGCGGGGGCGCTGGCGGACCTCGAGAAGTACCTGGCGCTGACCGAGGGCAGCCCGACGGTGCCTGCGAAGAAGCACGCCCGGGTGGCCGAGATGGCGGCGACCCTGCGCGAGTGCGTCGCGAAGGGCGGGCCGGTGCCGTGCCCCGGGCCGTGGGAGCATCCGCGACCGGCGGGGGTGGCGTTGGGGCACGCGCCGCCGATGTCGCCGTGGCCGTGGGTGGCCGGCGGCGCGGCGGTGCTGGCGCTGCTCGCGGGGGCGGCGTGGGCGCTGCGTTCGCGGCGGCGACGTGGCTGAAGTCAGCGCGCGCCCGGCCTCCCCAACCCGAAGCGCTCGCTGGTCGGCTCACGGGCCCGTGTTGGCAGCCCTGGTCGCGTCGGCAGGGCTGGGCGCTGCGGCGCGGGCTGAACCGGCCGCGGGTGCCGCCATCGCCCAGGGTCCCGTCATCGCCCAGGGTCCCGTCATCGCCCAGGGTCCCGTCATCGCCCAGGGTCAAGACCGCGTGATCGACGCCATCCTCGGACGCGGCGAGGCGCTGGTGGGCGGCTGCCGGCTCGGCAGGACCGAGATCGTGCGCGCCGAGGTCGTGGCGCAATACGTCTGCGAGTCAGGCGCCGTCGCGGCGATCGCGCTGCGCCACCCCGCGGACGCCGCGCCGGGCGCGCTTCGTGCGAACAGGCTCTCCGTGGAGCTGCGGCCGGCCTCCGGCGGCCCGGCGTTGGGTGACGCGGAGGCCGCGCGGCTGGCGGCCGACGTCGCGGCCCGGGCCCAGCGGCTGGGCGCGGGGTTTCGCTGGACCCAGCCGGAGAGCCGTGACGCCGCGCCCACGGCGTTGCAGAGCGCCGCGCCGCCGACGCCGCCGCCGCCCCACCCCTTCAGCCCCTACGCCGCCCTGAGCCTGGCCGTCGCGGCGCTGTCGCTGCTGGCCGCGGCCGGCTCGTGGCTGGCCCGCCGGCGGCGCCAGGCGACCCGGCCATGATCTCGTCGAACGCGCTCGAGGTGGCCCAGGCCGTTATCAGCTCCGCGCTGCTGGGCCTCAGCGCGCTGTGCCTGCCGCTGGCCTTCGCCAGCGCCTACCGCCACTTCGCACCGAGCCGGCCCGACGACCCCGCCAGGAGCCGCCTCCGCGGCCAGCGCGAGGCCCCCGGCCCGGAGCTCGGCCGGCCCGCCGGCTCGCTGCCGCGCACCCTGCTGCTCGCCGCCCTGCTCCTGGGCGGGCTGCTCCGGCTCGCGATCGTCCCCCACCACCTCGCCACCATCTTCATCGGCTATCAGCGCGCCCGCGAGGCCATCGACCTCGTCCCCTTCGCCCACTACGGCGTCGGCGCCAGCACGCTCTATCACACGGCCTTTCAGCTCCTGCCCGCCGACCACCGCACGATGATGGCCATCAACGCGGTCTGCGCGACCTTGACCCTGCCACTCCTCGCGGTCTTCGCCTCTCGCCTCTTCCGCGACCGCCTCACCGGCGCCCTGACCGCGCTCTTGGTCGCCCTGGTCCCGCTCTTCGTCCGCAACGACACCTCGGACGCCAACATCCTCCCATGCCTGCTCTGGATGTTCGGCGGCCTCGCCCTCTGGTTCGACCACCTCGACACGGGCAAGCTCGCCCCCCTCGCCGCCGCCACCGCGCTCCTCGCCCTCGCCGCCACCGGCCGGCCTGAGCTCCCCGCGGTCATCACCGTCCTCCTTTTCGCCAGCACCTACCTGCATCCCCGAGGCCTGCGCGCCCTCATCGCCCCCGCCTCGCTCGTCGCCGCCGCGCTCTTCGCCGCGCTCATCACCCCCCACGTGCTGCACGTCGCCAACGCCATCGGCTGGCTCGCCGCCTCCGACGCCCTGCCCGGCGCCAACCCCCAGCGCCTGACCGACCTCACCACCCTCTTCGGCACCCGCAACCTCCTCGCCCGCCCCAGCCTCTACCCCCTCGCCCTGCCGCTGCTCGCCCTCGCCGCCCTCGCCCTCCCCCGCCCCGAAGGCCGCGCCCCCGCCCGCGTCACCTTAGCCCTGACCGCCCTGATGATCTTCGCCTACGCCGTCGACCTCGACGAGTCGAACCTCGCCCGCGTCCACGTCCCCGCGGCCCTGATGATGACGACGCTCGCCGCCGCGACGCTCTCCTGGCTCTACTCAAAAAAGCGAGGCGGCGTCTGGCTCCTCGCCGGTCTCAGCGCGGTCGCCCTCACCGCCATCCCCACCGGCACCCGCCTCTTCGCCCCCACCAACGAAGCCCAAGAAGAGCGCCTCATCGACGCCCTCCCCGCCCTGCTCCCCGCCGCCACCCCCTACACCCTCGTCGTCCGCGCCCGCGACGACTGGGACCGCGCCGACCCCGACGCCCGCTACACGCACCTCTACTTCCCCAGCTACCTCTTCGAGCCGCCCCGCGGCCTCGGCGAGATCTGGAGCATCGCCTCCTTCCTCGAGGCCCCCACCTGGGAGCGCCCGACCTTTTTCTATCTGGGCTTCCGCTGCTACGCCGAGTTCCGCTCCCAGGGCGGCCGCCCCCCCGCCGGCGACAATCTGCGCCCGAGCTGCCGCGCCATCCTCGACGGCTTCACCCTCGAGCCGGTCTCCGAGCTCGACCTCCCCAACCGCGGCGACCCCTGGATCCCCTACTACGGCGACGCCCCCACCCTGCGCATCGGCCTCTACCGCCTCCGGCCCCCGCCTGGCTCTCGACCCTGACTCTCGACCTCACTCTCGACCTCACTCTCGGCCCCGGTCTCGACCCCGGTCTTGACATTATCGTGACGCGACCGTAGGAACACGGCCCGCTGCGGCTCCGCCCGGCGACTCCACCCGCATCCCTTGCCTTTGGGGGCCGGATATGAACTCGACCGACGAGCTGGAACGCGACGTTCGCATCATTCGCCGCAACCTGGCGAAGGGCTTCACCTCGAACGACAGCGTCGATGAGCTGCTCAAGGACCTCCCCGATTCGGCCGAGCGCGGCGAGTGGTTCGATCCCGAAGCGGACGACGACGACGAGGATTGAGGCGATGGCGGACGATCCGTCGCAGGCCGAAAAGGCGTCCATGGACTCCACCGCGTTCAGCGGCTTCGTCGTGGGTCTCGGCCAAGCCGTCTTCATCCATCTGGGGCTCGACTCCGACGGTGAGGGCTCGCAGGCCGAGCCCGAGATCCCGCTGGCCAAAGAGACCATCGACATCCTCGCCATGCTCGAGCGAAAGACCGAAGGAAACCTGACCGCCGGTGAGGCCGAGCTGCTACGCGGCGTGCTCTACCAGTGCCGCGTCGCCTACCTTGAGGTCCAGAAGAGCAAGGACCGATGAGCCTCCCAGCCGTCGCGCCGCGCTCTTGGCGGCGGATGGCTCTGGCGTTCGGCCTCGTCGCCTCCGCCCTCGCGGCGTCGTTCGGGCCGGCGTGCAGCGCCCCGCGGCCCGCCGACTACTTCGAGGCCCCGCCGGTGAGGCCGCCGCCCGACGCTGCGCCGGCGGAGG
>CAZNZH010000439.1:0-5316 GCA_964577445.1 uncultured Myxococcales bacterium | reverse complement strand
CCCTTCGCGGCCAAGGCCGAGGTGCGCAGCCTCTGCGTGCCCCGAATCTCGTGGTGAGCGGCCCAGCCCGAGATCGGCTGCGGGTCCCGTGGCGTCGCGGGGACCGGAGCGCTCAAAGAGCCAGGCGGCGCCTGCTTTCTTGATCCGCGCGGCGCCGCCGCAGCATCGCGGCCCCCAAGAAGAGCGCGCCCACCCAGGCGGCCCCGCCCGCGAGGCCTCGGCCCCCCCCACACCCACCCGCGTCCGTCGAGCTCGCGCCCGGCGCCGATCCCTTCACGCAGCTCGCCGCCAGCGAATCCCAGGTGAAGCCCGCCGGACACTCCGCCGCGCCGATGTTGCCTCCGGGCGTGCGCGGTGTCGTCACCACGCAGCGCCCGTTGACGGAGTCACAGGTCTCGCCCACGCCGCAGCCGCCACAGACGCCCCCGCAGGTGTCGGGCCCACACTCCCTGCCCGAACAGACCGGCACGCACTTGCAGAACCCGCCGGCGCAGGTCGCGGTCGCCGGACACTCGCCGCAGGAGCCGCCGCAGCCGTCCGGCCCGCACTGCCGCCCCGAGCAGTCCACCTGGCAGCCGCCGACGCACTGCCCGCTCGAGCAGCTCTGGTCGGCCGGGCAGGTGCCGCAGGAGCCGCCGCAGCCGTCGTCACCGCACTGCTTCCCGGTGCAATCGATCGCGGTGCACTGGGTGCACAGCCCGCTGGTGCAGGTCCATCCAGGCAGGCACGACCCCGGGCACTGGGCCCCGCAGCCATCGGGGCCGCAGTTCTTCCCGTCGCACTGGGGCGTGCAGGCGTTCTTCACGCACTGGTAGTCGATGCACGCGTCGGTGATGGGGCAGCCGCCGCATGAGCCGCCGCACTCGTCGCTGCCACAGGATTTACCTGAGCAGTCGGGGATGCACTCGCCGGTGCACGCGCCCTCTTCGCTGCACTCCTGACCGGGCCCGCACTTGCCGCACAGCCCGCCGCAGCCGTCGGGTCCGCACTTCAGGCCGAGGTCCGCGCACCAGCCGAGACAGGTCGGGATGCACTGCCCGCTGCCGCTGCAGATGAAGCCCTGCCCGCAGCTTCCGCACGTCCCGCCGGCGTCGTCGGGGCCGCACTGCTTGCCGTTACAGTTGCCGACCGCGTAGGCCGCGGGCGCCGCCACCCCGAGCCCGGTCACCGCCGCGAACGCGAACGCCCCAGCCAGGAGCCGGACGAGGGAGCCACTCCACGCGGAGCGGGGGGCGAAACGCGGGGCCGGCGGCCGGGGGCGGGGCGATCGTGATGGGGTCATGCTCGACCTCGGGCTGGCGACATGGCGACGGACCAAATAGCACGAACGGGCGTGTCGATGACAGGCTTTGACGACCCCGCGCTGCGGCGGTTCGCGGCAGCGCGTCGTTGCTGGCGTTGGCCTCCCGCGGCGCGAGCGGCCCGCAGCATGCCCTGGCTGTGGACGGGCGGCGGCCCCTCGTGCGATGCACCCCTCGCGCGCTCGACCGAGTTCACCGCTTAAACCTGACGGCACGCGGCTTGTAGGCGAGACTCCCCCCATGCGACAGCCCTTCATCATTATCGGCGCGGGCACCGAGGTCGTAAACCGAGTGGTGCTGCCTACTTGCGTGCGTCTGCGCGAGGAGGCCGGCGGCTGGCCCGACCACGTCTACGCCCTGGCCACCGACGGCGACGAGCAGACCCGCTCACGTCACGCCGCCGCCCGCCTCCCCGCCGACCGCGTGCCCTTCGTGCCGCTGTCGATGGTGCAGGTCCGCGAGGCCCTCGCGTGGCGCCGCACCGAGTTCCGCGACGCGTGGCGCGAGGACTGGGAGTCGCTGCTGGTCCACGGGCCGGACAACGGCGCCTGCATGGTCCCCGCCATCGGCCGCCTGATGGTCAAGGCCGCGCGCCCGATGCTCATACAGCACCTCCAAGCCTTCGCCCGCCGCCTCGCGGCCCAGGGCGGGAAGGCGCCCGAGATCTTCATCGTCTGGTCGCCCGTCAGCGGCACCAGCCGTGGCAGCGTGCTGGACCTGCCGCGCTACGTGCGCTCGGTCTTCCCCGACGCGGCGATCCAGGGCGTCATCCTCTTCCCGGTCGGCGCGGAAGAGCTGGATCCCGCCGTGGGCCGCATCTTCCAGGCCAACTTCATCGAGGCGCTGCGGCTGATCGACCACCACGCCCGGGTCCACACCTACGAAGCCTGGGTCGACGATTCCCTGGGCTGGCAGAGCTTCGACGGGCGGCTGATCGACAACGTGTTCGCCTTCGACGAGCGCTACGGGAACACGCGCTGGCGTCACCTGGGCACCACCGGGCGCCGCCTGGGCGGGCGGCTGGAGGCGCTCAGCGAGCGCGTGGTGGACTTCCTCGCCGGGACCATCGGCGGCGACCGGCTCTACGAGCGCACCCGGGCGCGCTTCGCCGACGCGGAGATGCACTGGAGCGATCGCGTCCTGGCGGGCCACCGGACCTACGTCCACGCGGTGCACGAGACGCGCGCGTGGGTCGACCTGGCGGACTTCAAGCGGGCGCTGGCCGAGCGGGCGCTGATGCGTCTCGGCGCCAGGCTCTTTGAGGCGTTGCCTGAGACCGGCGCCTCGTCCGGCATGCACGGGCTCTTCGGGGTAAGCCCGGACGAGGTCGCGTCGGGCGAGCGCGTCGCGGTCGCCGCGAGGCCCCCCGAGGAGCGAGCGCCCGAGGAGCAAGCGTCAGCCGAGCCAGCGGACTCCGAAGGGGGGGCGAGCGCGTGAGGTCGGGCACCGTGAAGAGAGATCGACACTTTCGCGACGCCGAGCACGCCCGCGCTTGGCTCATCGAGCGCCTGGACCGGCTCGAGGAGAGCGTGGCCGACGCGGCGGAGCTGCTTCACGTCGCGTCGGAGATGGGCGCGGACGCCATGAGCCAGCTCGAGGCGGACCCGCTGGGCTTTCGGAAGACCGCGGTGGTGCATCTGCGGGATCTCCAGGCGGCGGTGACCGAGGCGGCGTCGAGCCGGGCCACCCGCGAGGGCTTCAACGTCGCCGCCCTCGAGCGCCTCATGCTCGAGACGATCGGGCGCGACCCGGCCCACGGGCGCGAGGTCATCGACGGCCTGCTCGCCGGGCTGCGCGACCGGGTGGAGCATCTGGCCACGCGGGCCGGCAACGGCCACGACGAAGCCCAGGAGCGGCTGGACGAGTCGCTGATCGCGCTGGATCAGTCGCTGCAGCGCGTGGTGCGTCGCTGGGAGGGCCAAGCGCTGGGTGTGTGGAATCGCTGGCGGCGGCGGCGGCGCATGCGTCTACAGGGCATCGAGCAGCTCGCGGGGTTGCCGGAGCTGCAGCTCGGGCTGGCCGAGGCCGCGCGCGAGCTGCGGCCGTCGCTGGAGACCGCCTGGGATACGGCCATGCGCGGGGCGCGGTCGCTGGGGATCGCGCGCAGCTACACCGAGGTCCTCGACTGGCTCAGCGACGTCTCGACCGGGTTGGGCGCCATGGCGCGTCAGGGCGGCGAGATCGCGCGGGACGCCGAGCAGCGGCTGCGGCGTGTCGACGGGGCCTGGGCGCAATCGCCGATGCCGGATCGGCGAAATCTGCTCGATTTCGACCTGCTGGACCGCGTGCTCGAGCATCTGGGGCTCGATTCGGCGGGGTTCTTCAGCCGCTCCGACCTCGGCGCGGTGGATCTCGGGCGGCTGGGTCGCCAGGGGCTCGAGGCGGAGCTGCGCCGGTGGGTCGAGGGCGAGGTGGCGCGGCTGCCCGACCCGACGCTGGCGGAGGTCTTCGGCGGGTACACGGCCGAGGCCGACGTGGTGGGGCCCCTGGCGCGGCTGCTGGCCGACGGGCAGCCCCTGCTGGGCTTCAACGACGACCTCCACCGCATGTGGCCGGGCGGGTTGTCGGCCCACTACCAGGTCATCGTCGAGGCCACCGACGGGACGCTGTCGGACGCGCTCGGCGACGCGTGCATCCAGGTGGGCCTGCCGGCGCCGCAGATCGAGCTGGTCGAGGCGGCCGCCGACCGCCGGGTCATCGCCTTGCGATTTCAGGAGATGGTCAGCGGGCTCGCGTGGCTGAGCGCGGCCGAGCGGCTGATGCCGATGGCCAAGGTCCATGAAGAGGTCATGGCCGAGGCGGACCGGCACCTGGAGACCCGCGAGGGGCTGCGGGCGGCGCTCCGGGACTCGGTGGAGTCCGAGGAGCTCGGGCACCTGCTGCCCGAGGAGGTGCGATCCGCGCTCGACGAGCTGGACCGCATCCGCGCCAAGGCCCAGGCTTCCCGTCCGGCGCCCAGCGAGCCGTCGCGCGGCGAGTGAGCCGCCGCCCGGGGGTCAGTGACCGTAGGCGCGGCGCAGGGCCTCAAAGCGCGCGGGCTCGGCCTTCTGGACCTTGTCGACCTTGAGCTGCTTGCACAGCTCCTTGCCGTCGCCGTCACAGAGCGCGCCGAGGGATTTCAGCAGGCGCGCCACGAGGTCGGGGGCGCCCCCGTTTTGGCCGACCGACACCATGGTCAGGCCGGGGAGGGCGGGCGACTCGTGGATGGAGACCAGCGCGGTCGGGAGCGCCAGCTCTGAGAGGTGGGCGAAGGTCTCGCCGTCGACCACGGTGGCGTCGGCCTCCTCGCGGGCCACGGCGCGGAGGCCCTTGAGCGGGCGTGACGTGAACGAGAGCTTCCACGAGGCCGGGTCGCCCTTGCCGTCCAGCACGATCTTCTGGAGGAAGTCAGGGTCGTCGGGCAGCGCGGCGATGACCTGCTTGCCGGCGAGCGCGCCCAGGGCCGAGTAGGTGCCCTTGCGGACGAGGACGTGGTAGCGCACGGGCGCCGGCTCGCCCACGTGGGCGATGGGGGTCAGCTTCCAGGCGGCGGCGTGACGAAGCAGGGTCGCGAGGTCCAGCACGGCGATCTCGGGGCGTTTGGCGTCGAAGTAGCGGACGCAGCCGGCGTGGTCGGTGTGGTACTCGCCGGTCAGGGCGCCCGCGGACAGGCCGACCGTCCGCTCGATGTGGCGGAGGAACTGGTCGACCTTGGGGGCCGCCTGGGCGGTGTTTCCGGGGCCGCCGTCGTGGCAAAACCCGAGCGCGGTGGCGTGGGCGGAGGGCGCCCCGGCCAGCAGCGGCAGGCAGAGGGCGGGCACAAGCAGCAGGGTGGCGTGGCGCATGGTCGGCTCCGCGGGTTCGGGCGGTCAGGCGTGCCTTTTTACGCGCCTACGCCCAGGAAATTCAATCCCGAGCGGCCCGGCGCCGGCCCTGGAGCACGGCCAGGAGCGCCGGAAGCACCAGGGTCGCGGTCACCAAGCAGGCGCTGACCCCGAGCAGCAGCACGGTGCCGAGGGAGGACATCCCGCGGTGG
>CAZNZH010000438.1:0-5316 GCA_964577445.1 uncultured Myxococcales bacterium | reverse complement strand
GAGATGAGCACCCGCGGGCCGACACCACCGTCGAGTCCCTGGCGCGCCTCAAGCCCTCCTTTGAGCTGATGGGCAAGATGTTCGGCCTGGACGCCCTCACCCGGAAGGCGTGGCCCGAGGTCGAGTCCATCGACCACATCCACCACGCAGGCAACTCCTCGGGAATCGTCGACGGCGCGGCCGCCATCCTCATCGGCTCTGAGCGGACTTGGGGTCAAAACTACTTACTTCGCACTTTACGCTCGACCACCGCGATGCGAGGCTACGCGCATGGCTTCCCGAGCCGCTGGCGCAGTGGCGCCCGACCTGGGACGCGCAAGGCGACAGCCAGCAAGGAAGCGCGAAGTGAGCAGTCTCGACCCCTACGTCCGCGAGCGTGCACTGGCAGCGCGGATCCTCACGCTCGCGAAGCTCGGCGATGGCGTCGTGCGCCGAGCGGATGGCCGCCCGCTCTTCGTGCGCGTCGTCGTGCTCCGCGCTTCAAGCGACCGGCTCGGCGTCCCCGCAGCCACGCGGGCGATCTTCGTCTTGGATCCCGAGCAGGAGCGCAGGCTACCCGAAGTCGCGACGCTGCGCGCAATGTACGGGCTCACGGTTGCGGAGGCGACCACCGTAATCGCCCTCGCGCGCGGGGCCACGCTGCGAGAGATCGCCGCCGAGATCTACAGGGACCTGGAGACAGTGCGCTCTCATATCAAGCGCGCCTTCGAGAAGACCGGAGCGAGGCGACAAGCTGCGCTCGTTGCATTGGTACGGTCGCTCGCGCCGCCCGCATGATCGTCCCACAAAAGAACGCGCCGTGATTTTCACCCAAAAGGGTGATGACTCCTTCGCGAGACTTCGGTAAGGTTGCGCGAGACTTCGGTAAGGTTGCGCCGATGCGAAAGATGACCTGGCTTACCTTGGTGTTCCGCTACGTTCCCTCGCTTCTCACGCTGCTCTTCTTTGGGGCAGCCGGATGTGGATCGTCCGGAGGCTCCGACCCAGATGCCGGCGGAGGCGATCCGTACGAGGCCGTGACCGTCCGAATCGACGCTGGCGACGGGGGGACCATCACGAGCGCGGATGGCGTCTTCACCCTCACGATCCCCGCTGGTGCGCTGAGCGAGGACACCGACTTGACCGTGCGCGCCGTCCCCGCCGACGCGCTGCCCGCGGAGGTCTCCGCGCTCTCCCCGACGAGCCTGGTCTACGACGTCCAGCCGGACGGCCTCACGTTCTCCTCGCCGGTGGTGCTCGCATTTCACTGGCCCTCGGCCCCCACGCCAGACCTTCGGACAGCCACCGAGGGGGTCGCGCTCGCCGTCCACTCACGCAGCGCCGACGGCACGGTCGAGCGGGCAGGCGAGCAGGGGACTGTCTACGGGGCAGACGGCCACGTGCGGGTCGCCGCGACCACCACGCACCTGAGCATGAAGTTCGTGACGCCCTTCGAGCAGGGCTGCCTCGTGCGGGCTACCGTCGCAACGGGAGAGCACGAACTCGGCGTGCCGTGGGAGCCCAGCCTCTACAAGGCGCAGTGCGATCCCCACGCGAGCGTCAATACGGCGCGCCCGATCGCTGGCACCCTCACGAGCGCACTCGTCGTGGAGACCACCTTGCCGGAGGGCACGCCCTTCACGCCCCCGTCGCTGCACTGGACCGAAGCGCTCGCCTACCCGACCACGATGTGGAGCGGCCGCTCTACGATGAGCGACATGTTCTTCACCTTCGACAAGCCGGTCTGGCGCTGCGTCAAGACCGGTCTGGATCGCCCCGTCGTGGCCGCCGAGTTCTCCGAGGTAAGCCTCTACGGCAGCACAACACCGAGGAACGTCTTCCAGGTGGTGCTCGACCTTGGAGAAGTGACGTGCGTCGAGAAGAGCACCCCAACCGACGAGGCGATCGCCGGCCATTTACGAATTGACCGGCAGCCCAGCGGCTACACGAACCTTTCGGCCATCTTCTGGAGCAACTACAACGCGACCCAGCGCGCGGCAGCGCGGGCCGCGGCGGACTACGCGAAGCAGAAGCTGCTGACGCCATCAGGCGTCGCGGTGGGGACCTGTGGCACGCCGACGGAGCCAACGGCCGTCGAAGCGCCTGAAGGTGTCTCCGTGGGTGACGTCAGCCTCTCGAGCGGAGCGACCCTCCTGGGTACCTACGCCCCGAACCCTACGCCCGCCGGGGCGTACTACGGCGGCGAGATCCTCAACGCACCAACCAACGCGCCCATCGACCTCTCGATCGCGGGCGCGGGCACCTTCCCTGCCGTATCGCTCCCGGCTGCCTTCCACACCCCTTCGCTCATCGCGCTCATCGCGCCCGTGCTCTCGCCGCCTTCGAACGCGATCGAGGTGCCCGCAACGGGAGATCTCGAGCTCGAGTTCACCCCCACCGACGCGATGTTCTTGACGCTCTGGCTCTACCCGCCAGGACAACCCGCGACGGCCTGCGTGATCGATCCCTCGGTGGGCAAGATCACGCTGCCAAGGGAACTCCCCGATCACACCCAGCTCCTGAGTCTGCTCGATGGCGGGTTCGGCGAAGTCTTCCTCGGCTCGACCTGGGAGCCTACGGCGGGCGGGCGGCGCTTCATCGTCCAGTCCCAGTCCTCCTCGTCGTTCACCTTCGTCGCGGCGCCCTGACGGTTCGTAGGACGAGCCGACGCCTATGCGTGCGAGAAGGACGTCGCGGCGGCGGTGGACGTCCGGACCACCGCCGGTCAGGGCGCGGTGAACACGACATCGTCGATCGCGATCCGGAGCGGCGCGGCTGGCCCCGTCGTCGACGGGCCAAGATAGAAATCAGACGCTGCCGCTCTCGCGAACGGCGCCGGGCCCGAGGTCTCGCCGCGGACGGTTCCGTCGACGATGAGCCGCGCCGTTATCGTCGTTCCGAGGACGACGTCGAGGTCCACGTTCGTCCACGTACCGGCCGCGGGTATCGGCGCCGACGCCGGCGCACCGGCGCCCGCGCTCGACACCGTGAGGGTCATCGTGCCGTCCTGGCGGAAGGCCAGATAGATCGCGACCGTATCCCCACCGCCCGGGCCTCGTAGCTGGATCGTCGCGACGCTCGCCTTGTAGATGGAGCCGATTTCGTCGATGCGCAGAGCGAACGAGAGCCGGGCGCCAGCGGAGGGTCCTTGCTCCACCGGCTTCTCCATTCGCGCGGCGGACTTCGCACCGACGTCGACCGGACCCGTCGCGAGGGAGAGGGCGTGCGGCGCCGATCGCCCGTCAGGCGTGAGCGCGCTCGACGCCCCCGGATCGACGACGACCGGCGGCAGCGAGAAGGCGACGCCCTCGCGGAAGGCCGTCGTCCCGTCACCCACGTCGAAGTCGGCGCAGAAGAACGGAGCAGGCGACTGACCGAGACAGGGGCCGCCGTTGATGGCCGCATCCGTCGACGCGTCCGGCCCGTGCACACCGTCGGTGAGGTAATCGAGCGGTCGTGCGAGGGTGCACGCGAACAGGAGGAGCGGCGCGAGGGCGAGCGCGCGCACGTCAGCGCTCTTCCGCGGGCTTCGGCCACAGCGCGATGACGAGAGCCGCCCCGAGCGACACGATCGCGACGCCGAGCGAGGCGTCGGCGAGAAGATAGTCGCGCTCGATCGGGGTGCTATCGGCGTGCGTGCAGAACGGCGCGCAGCTCGTGGCGAGCGCGGATTCGGCGGCGCGGCCCTGCACGGCGAAGATCGCGAAGCTCCCGACCGCGGCCGCTCCGATCCCGCCGAACACCCAGCTCGCGACGGGAACCCCGCCGCTCGGAGGAGGTGCCGTTGCCTGCGCAGTGGGAGATCCAGTCGGCGCGAGCGTCGAGGCAGCGCAGACTTGGGGTCATCGATAAGTCGGCCCTCTCGGTCAAGCTAGAAATTAACGTGGGCGTTCCTCCCGTCTCTCGTCAGCTCGCGCGTAGGCTTCGGAAGCTGGGTGGCGTCCGTAGATGCTCTCCTCAGTCATCGATACGTGCTCTGTTTGAGGCCCTTGGCCTCGGCACATGGTGGGCTCCGAAGGGGGTGCCATCAAAACCTCGACACTTGCCTCGGCTAACGCCTCGGCGGGCCATGACCCCTGTCGCACTCTCCCTTCCGGAAGACCATCCACAATCGTCTCCTGAGCTTCGTTATCCTGGCGCGTCATTGGCGTGAGTCGTTTCTCTAGGGTTGGGGTTGGGGACCGGGCACCGTCGGGCTTTAGTTAGCCGGCGCGAGGCGCGGTTCGAAGTCGCGTTGGTGGCGCCACATGGCCCAGAGGATGCCGGCCATCTTGCGGGCCAGCGCGACGACCGCCTTCTTGCGGCCGAGCTCGTGGACCTTGCGTTTGCCCCAGCGCGCCAGCCGCGAGTCCTTGCTGGATCGCAGCAGCGCGTTGGCGGCCATGGTCAGCAGCCAGCGCGTCCGGCGGCTTCCCCGTTTCGTGATGCGGCCGAGACGATGGGTCTGGCCCGACGAATAGAGCGACGGGACCAGCCCGAGGTAGGCGCTGACCTGGCGCGACGAGGCGAAGCGCGCGGGGTCGAGGATGGCGTACGCGAACTGTGCGGCGGTGATCGGCCCGATGCCCGGCAGCGTGCGCAAGCGCTTGATGACCGGGTCGTCCTGGACGGCCTCGGCCAGCGCCTTGTCGCACGCGTCGACCTGTTCGTTCATGTGGTCGATGCTCTCGAGCAGCGGCGCGGTCGCGGCCACAATGGCATCCGGGATGCGCTCGTAGGCCTCGCGAACAGCAGCGGAAAACGCGTTGGTGGCGCTGCTCTTCATCTCGATGCCCTCCGAATGCAGCAGACTGCGCACTTGGTTGATCAGCAGCGTGCGCGTCCGGACGAGGGCGTCGCGCACAGCGATCGGCATCCGCGCGATGCGCTCCGGCTGCGTGGGCCGGTGGACCTCGGCCATCAGGTTGGCCTGGCACAGCGTCGCGAGGATGCGGGCATCGAGTTTGTCGTGCTTGATCATCCCCGAGCCGATGGCCTTGGTGCGCCCCGGGTCCACCACCACGACATCGTGGCCCATCCCCGACAGCACATCCGCGAACCAGAACGCGTTCCCGCACGCCTCGACCACCACACGCATCCGCGCAGTCTTGGCGAAGACCTCGCGCAACGCCGAAATGCGGTTGGCCACCTTGCCCTCGCTGAGCACTTCGCGCTGCTCGTTCATGATGCAGAAGTGACTGGACTTCTTCGACAGGTCGATTCCACAGTAGTTCATGGTCGGTCTCCTCAGTACGGTGGTTACACACGGCACACGGCAACGTGCGCGGGGCCTCAGCCTGCACGCACAGATTGCGCGAGGAGGCCGGCCGACTCACCCCATCAAAACTGCTTACTTCG
>CAZNZH010000437.1:0-5369 GCA_964577445.1 uncultured Myxococcales bacterium | reverse complement strand
CAAAGGGTTTCAGCCGGTGAAGTTCGGCATCTCGTTTACCAAGGCCATCTTGAACCAGGCCGGCGCGCTGGTGCTGGTTTACGCGGACGGGACCGCGCAGCTCAACCACGGCGGCACCGAGATGGGCCAGGGGCTGCACACGAAGATGCTGGCCATCGCGGCGCACGAGCTGGGCGTGACCATGACCAGCGTGCGGGTGATGGCGACCTCGACGGAGAAGGTGCCGAACACGTCGGCCACCGCGGCGTCGAGCGGCGCGGACCTCAACGGACAGGCGGTGAAGGCCGCGTCATCGGAGATCCGCGAGCGCATGCGGCCGGTGGCGGCGCGGCTGCTGGAGGTCGACGAGGCGGACGTGGGCAAGATCCAGTTCGAGGCGGGCTACGTGCGGCTTCCGGGCGGCAACCGCATCACCTTCGCCGAGGTCGCCCAGGCCTGCTGGCAGGACCGAATCAGCCTGTCCGCGACCGGGTTTTATCGCACACCGGGCGTACACTACGACGCCGCGGCGGGGCGCGGGCGGCCGTTTTACTACTACGCGTATGGCGCGGCGGTGACCGAGGTCGAGGTCTCCGGCCTCACCGGCGAGCACCGCCTGCGCCGGGTCGACATCCTGCACGACGTCGGCGCGTCGCTGGTGCCCAGCATCGACATCGGCCAGGTCGAGGGCGGCTACGTGCAGGGCCTGGGCTGGCTGACCATGGAGGAGGTGCTCTTCGCCGACGACGGGCGCGGGCTGACGACGGGGCCGTCGACGTACAAGATCCCGGCGGTGGGCGACGTGCCGGCGGACTTCCGGGTGAAGCTCTTGGAGCGCGCGCCCCAAGACGGCGTCATCCACGGCAGCAAGGCCGTGGGCGAGCCGCCGCTGATGCTGGCGATCTCCGCGGTGACGGCGCTGCGCCACGCCATCGCGGCGTTCGGCCCGGCGGGCTACGAGGTGGACCTGTGCCCGCCGTGCACGCCCGAGGCCATCCTGCGCGCCATCGAGTCCCACCAAAAGCGCGTGACCGGCCAGGCCGTGGGCGTCGCACAAAAAGTCGCGGCCGCGCCCGAGCGATAGCGCGCCATCGCCGCCGGTCTCCCGCGTGGAGAGCCCGCCGAGCCCGGGGCCCACCCCGGACTCGTGGACCTCGCTCAGCCGCAGCAGCTCGGCTCGCAGCAGGGCGCGGCGGCGGCGTCCGGGTCGGGCTTGATCGCCTCGATGGTGGCGGAGGCGACGTAGTCCTCGGCGTCCGTGCCCGGGAGCCAGTCGGCGATGAACTCGCGGCTCTTCGGGTTGACGTCGATGCGGATGTCCACGAACCCGGCGGCCGTGAGCATGGCGCGGAGATCGGCGACCGGCGCGGCGGCCGCGACGCAGCCGGCCAGGGCCTCGAGGCTCTGGGCGAGCGCGGGCGGCAGCTCCGCGGTCGCCACCACGTCGGAGATCGCCAGCCGGCCCCCGGGGTTCAGCACGCGGAAGGCCTCGCGGAAGACCTGGGCCTTGTCGGGCGACAGGTTGATGACGCAGTTGGACAGGATGACGTCCACGGTCGCGTCGTGGACGGGCAGATGCTCGATCTCGCCAAGGCGGAACTCGACGTTCGTCACCTTCATCGCCCGGGCGTTGTCCCGCGCCTTGCTCAGCATCGAGGGCGTCATGTCCACGCCGATGACGCGCCCCTCCGCCCCGACCTGGCGCGCCGCGAGGAAGGAGTCAAAGCCCGCGCCGCTTCCCAAGTCGAGCACCGTCTCGCCGGGCTTCAGCGCCGCGATGGCCTGCGGGTTGCCGCAGCCCAGCCCCAGGTTCGCGTCGGGCGCCGCCGCCAGCTCTTCTTCCGAGTACCCCAGCGCCAGCGAGGCCTGGGGGCTGGGCCCGCAGCAGCCCGGCGCCGGACCACAGGATCCCGGCGCGGCCTTCGCCACCGCGTCGTAGGCCACCCGCACCGCGTCTCGGATAGCGTCTTGGTCTTGCTCATTCATCGTCGTAACTCCCTTCAATCGTCAGTCCACGATTCGATTTCGCACAACCCGAGAGCGCTCAGAGCGCCCCCACCAAGGCCTTGAACCGCCGCAACGTGCGAGGCTCTATGCAGTAGCAGACGCGCGGGCCGTCGATCTCGCCCTGGATCAGCCCGGCGTCCTTCAACACTTTCAGGTGCTGCGACACGGTGGATTGGGCGACAGGCAGCTCGTCGACCAGCTCGCCGCACACGCAGCGATCCCTCTGCACCAACAGCCGCAAGATGCGCACGCGCAGCGGGTGCGCGACCGCCTTGGCGAGGGACGCCAGCTCGAGATCGGCGTCAGGCCCCTCCACAGGCCGCAGATCGGGCTGATTCGCCGGGGGGGCACAGTCCCTCGAGGCGGTCTCGACTAGCGTGGAATCGTCCATCGTCGTTTTACGATAGGGCTCCTTTCAGGCGGTGTCAACCGCGAGCGCGCCGACACAGAGGCGAGGGCTTGTAAGGTCCGGCGCGTCGGCGGCGTAGACCCCCCAGAGGCCCCGCATCTGGCGCTCGAACCCCAACGAGGAGACCCACCGTGACGACCCATATCGGACAGCCCGCCATCCCTCCCCGCCCTCGCATGCGCGGCCGCCGGGCGCAGCAGAGCCGGCGTGTGGCGCTCGAGACGCCGTTCATGGGCGGGCCGGGGCGTACCCAGGTCGACGCGTGGGACCCCAACCACTCGGCCCCCACCGGCTACGAGGCGTGCGTTCGGACGCTGCAAGACTTTCGGCGGATGCTCCTGGACGCCAGCCAGGAGCGCGCCAGCGCCACCGAGGTGCTCTTCGCCGCCGAGACCCTCGAGTGGGCGCTCGACGCGAGCCGAAGCTGGGGCCCCGACCGCCTCGAGGGGGTCCGCCGGCGCCTGGAGGTCGCCCGGATCGAGCTCGCCGCCTACGTGGCGCGCGAAGCCGACGGGTTGCCCGTCATGATCCGCCTCCGCCTTCAGTCACGCGCCCACTTCTTCCGCGAGTGCGCGCTCCACGTCCAGGCCGAGGGCGAGCGGGCGAGCGCCGCCGGCGGCGGTCAGCTCCCGCGGTAGGTCGAGTAGCCGAAGGGGCTGAGCAGGAGCGGCACGTGGTGGTGGCGCGCGGGCTCGGTCACCTCGAAGAGCACGGTGACCTCTGGGTAAAAGCCCTGCTCGCCGCGACCGGCGAACCAGGCGCCCGTGTCGAAGATCATGCGGTAGACGCCCGCCTCGAGCGCGCCTGGCGCCACGAGGTCGGGCGCGCGGCCGTCGGCGTCCGTCACGGCGCTGGCGAGGACGGCGAAGCGGCCGTCCGCGTCGCGGGCTTCGAGGCGCAGGGCGAGGCCGACCGCGGGCAGGCCGCGCGCGGTGTCGAGGACGTGGGTGGTCAGTGGGCTCATCAGCAGAGTTTCTCCAGTCGGATCCTGGTGATCTTGGCCTGCTCGGCGGCGGCGTTGGCCAGCTCGGTGGCGTCGTCGTTGGGCAAGCGCGCCTGAAGCGCCGCGAGCATCTGGTCGGCGGATTTCCCGGTCGCGCAGATGAGGAACACGAAGCCGAAGCGCTCGCGGTAGGCCCGATTTCCGGCCGCCAGCGCTGCGAGTGTGCGCGCCGACGCCGCCGCCAGGCCCGACTGCTCGCCCTGTGACCACGCGCTGGTCTCGGCGAAGCGCTCGCGCAGGCGCTCCACGCTGCCCCCGATCTCGGGGTGGTGGCTGAAGGCCTCGCGCCAGCCATCCGGGGCCAGACGCGCCCAGATGCGTTCGGCCGCCGCGTAGAGCGCCGCGTCGTCGCCGTAGGGCAAACCCGCCGCCAGCGCCTGGGAAAACGCGCGGCTGCCGCAGCAGCGGTGAATCGCCGCCTCAGCTTCCGGCCCCAGCGCCGCCAAATGCGCTGCCACTCGCGCGCTCATCGGTCCAGCCTGCCCAGCAGCGCCTGCCCCCGCGGCGCGCCCGGGACGACGCCGGCCTCCTGGACGACTTCGCCGCGCAACCAAGTCGTCACCACGCGGCCCGCCATCTCAGCATTTGCGTACGGTGTGACCTTATGGCGGTGCAGCAATGTCGTGGCGTCGACGCGGCCCCTCGCGTCGGGATCGAAGGCCACCAGGTCGGCGTCCAGGCCCACGGCGACTCGCCCCTTGCGCGGCCCCAGCCCGGCGATGCGCGCCGGCGTCTCGGCCATCCAGCGGGCGATGTCGGTCAGCCCAAAGCCACGCCGCCTCGCCTCGGTCCACACCGCGCAGAGCCCGAGCTGCAGCGACGCGATGCCTCCCCAGGCCCCATCGAAGTCGCCGGTGTCCAGGAGCTTCAGCGCCGGCGTACACGGCGAATGGTCCGACACCACCTGGTCGATCGTGCCCTGGCGTAGCCCCTCCCAGAGCGCGTCGCGGTTTTCCGCCTCGCGGATCGGCGGCGCGCACTTCCACGTCGTGTCGCCCGCCGGGACCTCCTCGCTGGCCAGACACAGGTAGTGCGGGCAGGTCTCCACGGTCACCGGCAGCCCCTCGGCACGCGCCGCCGCCAGCAGCGGCAGCGCCGTCGCCGACGAGAGGTGGACGACGTGGACCCCGCAGCCCGTCTCGCGGCACAGCGCGATGAGCAGCGCGATCGCCGCGTCCTCGTAACGCTTCGGCCGCGAACGCAGCCAACGCTCGTAGTCACTGGGGGCGAGGCCCGCCAGCGCCGCGGGCTCGACGCCCAGCTCCAGCTCGGCGTGGGCCAAAAGCGGCGCGCCCGCCCGCGAGAGCTCCGGCATCGCGAGCCGGAGATCGCCGGCCGTCGAGCTCGGGAAGTCGTCGATGCCCGAGTGGCACAAGAACGCCTTCGCCCCGAGCGCTCCTGCCTGAATCAGCCGCCCGAGATCGGCCGCGTTTCCTGGCACCACCCCGCCCCAAAACCCACAGTCCACGCTGAGCTTTCCGGCGCACGCGGCCAGCTTCTCCGCCAAGGCCTCCGCGCTGGTCGTCACCGGGATGCAGTTGAGCGGCATGTCGACCAGGGTCGTGATGCCGCCCACCGCGGCGGCCCGCGTCGCCGTCTCGAAGCCCTCCCACTCGGTCCGCCCGGGCTCGTTGAGGTGGACGTGGCCGTCGACCAGCCCCGGCAGCAGCCACAGATCGCCCAGCTCGCGGGTGATCTCGCCAGCAAATCCCTGCCTGTTCGTGACCGCGGCGATGCGCTCGCCCTCGATGGTGACCACGCCGTCGATGACCCCGGCCGGGGTGACGACGTGGCGACTCGCGAGGGCCTGCGTTCGCGCGGGTTTCTGCATCGGCGGTCCGGTGTCGAGGCGAGCGGGGGGCGGCGGCGGCGGGCCCCCTCAGTCGTGCAGGTGCTCGTCAAAGAAGGCCATCGCCCGCTTCCACGCCGTCTTGGACGCGGACTCGACGTACACCTCAGGCCGCGACTCGT
>CAZNZH010000436.1:0-5371 GCA_964577445.1 uncultured Myxococcales bacterium | reverse complement strand
GGAAGTCGTGGCTCCTAGAAGTCGTGGCGGATGTCGAGCAGCGCGTTCCAGATGACGCCGTCAAACCAGTAGGCGCCGTCGGGGGTCTCGCCTGGGGCCTTCTTCACGACGCGCCGGTCCAAGATGGTGGCCTGGACGCTGAGGTCGAGGTGCAGCGGTGCTCGGTGGACGCGGGTGGGGTCGCGGAAGGCGAGGCCGCCGCCGAGGCTGACGATGTGGGCCGTCGAGTCCAGCGAGTTGGTCTGATGGATCTGGCGCGGGATGGGCGTGGGGCGCCACGCGTAGCCGGCGCGGACCGCCCACATCGGGCTCGGGCGCCACTCGACCCCGGCGCGCGGCGTGAGCGTGTCCCGAGCGCCCAAGGGGAGGGCGGGGCCGTCGGCGGCGATGATGGCCTCGGGCTCGTGCTCGCCGGCGCGGATCACCGAATCGTCAATGCTGAGCTGGAAAATCGCGGCCTCCGGCGGGGCCTTGTGCCAGCGCTCCCAGGTGAGGCCGACCTCCGCGGTCACGCCGGCCTCGCCATCGTCGCCGCGGGTCCAGGAGAGGCCCAGGGCGAGCTGTCCGGGCGTATAGAGGCTGGTGCCGTCGATGAAGACCTTCAGCACGCCGACCTCCTCGATGAGGAACTCGATGGGGAGGCGGTAGGACAGCGCCAGCGGGCTGCGCCAGGTCGCGCCGAAGCGGAGACCCTTGAAGGGGCCGAGGCTCAGGCCAGCGGTGGGGGCGCCGACGACGTCGACCGCGACGTCGATGGTCTGGCGCGTAAAGCGATTCTCGGTGAGCGAGACGGCGCCGGTGACGTGGCCGTTGAGCGAGGCGAGGACCTGGACGCCGACGCCCAGGCGCAGCCACCAGACGGGCTCGCCGGCGATGGCGAAGGCGATGATGAGCTTGTCCGGCAGGTTCTGATACCGATAGAAATGCGGGATCGCCGGATCGATGGACTCGATGCGGGTGAAGTTCACGATGGGGTGAAAGAGGACGAAGCCCAGGGCGAGCTTGTCTTTGAAGACGCCGCCGATGGACGTCGAGGCGCCGAGGTGGAAGCCCACGTTTTTACTGGGGGTTAGCGGCTCGAAGCCGTCTCGGCCAGAGGCGCGGGTGACCGACAGGTGGGGCGCGATGAGGCCCAGACCGAAGCCGAAGTGGGCCTCCTTGCGGTTCAGGAGGTTGGCGGGGTTGTAGTAGACCGCGTCGTAGTCGGTGCTGTGGGCGGTCGCGGCGCCGCCGAGGGCGGTGGAGCGCGCGCCGAAGCCGAAGGTGTCCCAGAGCGAGGCGCGGGCTGGCGATTGAGCGAGGGCTTGCGCCACGAACACGGCGAGCGCGGCGCCGAGGCGCGGTCCCCAGACGCTCGCCTTCTCGCTCACGACCGGAGGGCCTCGGCGATGACCTGGACGACCTGGGCTTGGCCTTCCGGCGTCAGGCCGGGCGCGATGGGCAGGGCGAGGACCTCGGCGGTGGCGCGCTCGGTCTCGGCCATGGACCCGGCGACGCGCGCGCCGGCTTGAAAGCAGGGCTGCTGGTGCAGCGCGAGCGGGTAGTAGACGGCGCAGCCGATGGACGCCGCCCCGAGCGCCGCTCTCACCGCGTCGCGCCGGCCGCCCCCGATGCGCACGACGTACTGGTTGTAGGCGTGACGACCGGCGCCGCGCGCGGGGGTGACGAGCCGGTCGCCGAGATCGGCGGCTTGGAGGCGCTGGTCGTAGCCGGCGGCGTTGGCCTCGCGGGCCTGGGTCCAGGACTCGAGCAGCGGGAGCTTGACCCGCAGCGCGGCGGCCTGGAGCGCGTCGAGGCGGAAGTTACCGCCCACCTCGTCGTGCAGGTAGGTCTTGGCTCCGCCGTGGGTGCGCAGGCGCCTCAGGCGCGCGGCCAGCGCGTCGTCGTGGGTGGTGACGAGGCCGCCGTCGCCGAGGCCGCCGAGGTTCTTCGCCGGGAAAAAGGAAAAGCAGCCGATTCGCCCGATGCCGCCTACCTTTTTGCCGTCCCATTCGGCGCCGATGGCCTGGGCGGCGTCCTCGATGACGGGGACGCCGGCGCGGTCGGCGACGGCGCAGACACGCCCGAGATCGGCGGCGCGCCCGAAGAGGTGGACGGCGACGATGGCCTTGGTGCGCGGGCCGAGGGCGGCCTCGACGCGGGCGGGGTCGAGGTTGAAGCTGGCCGGCTCGATGTCGACGAAGACCGGGACCGCGCCGAGGCGCGCGATGGCGCCGGCGGTGGCGAAGAAGGTGAAGGGCGTCGTGATGACCTCGTCGCCCGGGCCCACGTCCAGCGCCATCAGGGCCGCCAGCAGCGCGTCCGTGCCCGAGGAGACGCCGATGGCGTGGGGCAGGTGAAGCCAGGCGGCGATCTCGCGCTCGAAGGCGTCCACCTCGGCGCCTAAGATGTAGGCGTCACGCTCGATGACCGAGGCGATGGCGGCGAGGAGCTCGGCGCGGATCGGGGCGTGGATGGCGGCCAGGTCGACGAAGGGGACGGGCATGGGCTACTCGCGGTCGGGGGCGGCGGCGGGCGCGGGGTCGAGCGCGAGGCCGCCGTCGGCGTCGAAAGTGTATGTATTTCCACAACAATCGCACCAAGCGACGTCGACGTGGGTGCGCAGGCGGTGGCCGCAGTGGCAGGCGAGGCCGACGACGCGGGCCGGCACGCCCATGACCAGCGCGTGGGCCGGGACGTCGCCGGTGACGACCGCGCCCGCCGCGATGAAGGCGTGGTGGCCGATGCGGGTGCCGCACACGATGGTCGCGTTGGCGCCGACGCTGACGCCGTCTTCGAGGATGGTCTGCTCGTAGACGCCGCGGCGGTTGACGGCCGAGCGCGGGGTCGAGACGTTGGTGAAGACGCAGGACGGGCCCAAGAACACGTCGTCGCCGCACGCGACGCCGTCGTAGAGCGAGACGTTGTTTTGGACCTTGCAGTTGTTGCCCAGGCGCACGGTCGGGGCGACGAAGACGTTCTGGCCGAGGCTGGTGCCCGCGCCGAGGACCGCGCCGGCCATGACGTGGCAGAAATGCCAGATGCGGACGCCCTCGCCGAGGGTGACCGGCTCGTCGACCACCGCCGTCGGGTGGACGTAGACGCTGGCGCGCTCGGTCATCCGCGGGCCCCCCGGAGGCCGCCCGGGCTGGGCGAGAGCGCGACCGGGACGCCGCCGGCTTGGAGCGACTGCTGGCCGGCCTGGAGGACCTCGAGGACGTCGACCCCGCTGCGGCCGTCGCTCAGCGGCTGCTCGCCGGTGTCGACGCAGCGCAGGAAATGCTCGCACTCCGCGCGCAGCGGTTCGCGCATGGGGATGTGGGGCATGTGGATGTCGCCCTGGCGCAGCGTCAGGAGATCGCCGTAGGACTCGTAGCTGGGCGCCATGTCGAGCTGGTCGACGCCGTCGACGCCTTTGTCCATGACGCGGATCTTCTCCGACGCGGCCATGTCGTCGAAGGTCACCATCTTGCGCGTGCCGACCACGTCGATCTGGCGCTTCTTGTCGGGGTCGAGCCAGGAGACGTGGATCTGCGCGGCGCGGCCGTCGGGAAAGCGCAGGGTGAGGAAGACGACGTCCTCGATGCAGGTGCGGCGCTGAAGAAAGCAGAAGCCCTGGGCGGTGACGTGGCTGGGCGAGGCGCCGAGCAGGTAGAGCGCCACCGAGATGTCGTGCGGCGCCAGCGACCACATGGCGTTTTCGTCCGAGCGCACCTTGCCGAGGTTGACGCGCATCGCGTTGAGGTAGAGGACGTCGCCCAGGTCGCCGGCGTCGATGGAGCGCTTCAGCCACTCGACGCAGGGGTGGTAGAGGAGCAGGTGGCCGACCATCAGGCGCAGGTCGCGCTCGGCGGCGGTGCGGACGAGGTCTTCGCCGTCGGATACCTTGAGCGCGATGGGTTTTTCGACGAAGACGTGCTTGCCGGCGAGCAGCGCCTTTTTGGCGACCTCGTGGTGGCGCGACGAGGGGACGACGACCATGACGGCGCCCACGTCGGGGTTGGCGAGCAGCGCGTCCAGGTCGGCGGTGACCTGGACGTTCGGGTAGGCGCGGGCCATCTTCTGGCGGACGGCCTCCGACCCGTCGCAGACCCCGGCGAGCCGGTCCAACTGCGCCATATTGCGGACCAGGTTCTGGCCCCAGTAGCCGGCGCCAACGACCGCGACTCCACGCCCTGCCAAATCAGCCTCCCGCGCCTGCACCCGAGCAGCGCCGCGCCCCTCGGACGGCGAGCCGGGGGACCATAGCACCAGGGGCGGGGGGGCGCGAGGTCAGCCGGCGAGGCCCGTCACGCGGTCCCAGAGGGTCGGGCGCAGGCGGCCCACGAAGGACAGCGGGATGCGGGCGCCGACGCTGTGCCGGAGGGTCTCGATGGCCTCGCGGGTGGCGGCGCGGGCGCGCCAGGCGTCGGCGCGGTGCAGCACGGTCTCCCAGTGCAGGCGCGGGCGCCAGGTCATCACGAGGAGATCGCTGAGGATCCCCAGGCGTCCCGCGCCGCGCGTGCGGGCGAGGTCCAGGCACTCCAGCAAGAAGAGGTCCTCGATCGCGGGCAGGCGCCATCCGCCGGCGCGCGGGGCGCCGGCGCGCAGCCACAGCGCTTCCTCGCTAAAGCGGCGGCTGAATCCAGGCAGCGCGCGGCTCACGATGTCGACGCCCGCGAGGTCGCGCACCACCGACCTGGCGGCCGCGGCGTCGGCGCGCGGTACCAGGAGGGTGACCTGGTCGCGGAGGCGATCTTCCGGGGCCTCGTGGACCATGCAGGTCGCGGCGAGCGAGCCCAGGGCCACGGGGACGCGGCCGGTCTGCAGGGCGATGCGCGACGTGGCCTCCCGCGCGGTGTTGTACCGCTCGCGGCCGATGAAGCGCTGGCGCTGGCGCTCCATCGCGCTGGCGCCGGCGAGGGCGCCGAGGCCGAGGCGCTTGGCGTTGTCGGCCAGCGGCACGATGAGGCCGGCGGCGGCGGCGATCTGGACGATGCCCTCCGGTGCGATGCGCTCGGCACCGTCGGGCAGCGTGCCCGTTCGGCCGCGCACCATCAGGGCGTAGAGCACGCTCAGCTCGTCGTTCGAGAGGCGCTCCGTCGACGGGTCGCGCGCTATCTCGAGGAGGTGGGAGTCCGCACGCACCGCGCCCGAGCCGGCCTCGGTCGTCGCGCGGAGATGTGTGTGCTCCTGCATGGTTGCCCCCCCTCCACTGGTCAGCGTTGCCCGGATGGGCCGGCCGCGTCGGCGCGTCGCGATCCGCATCGACCGTGGTCGGCGCGTGCGCGGCGGCTCTCTTTGCGGCGTAGCTCTCACTGCTCATCGGGCCCCCGTTCGGGCAACTTGAGCGAAAAACACAGCGCGCTTGTCGTCGCCTGCGACGCCGCGCTAGAAACCGCACCATGCCGAA
>CAZNZH010000435.1:0-5373 GCA_964577445.1 uncultured Myxococcales bacterium | reverse complement strand
TGCCGGGTGGTGTGGGAGGGGACCGGCGGGGATCACCCGCCGCCCCATCCCGATTTGGACCGTTGCCTCCGCGCGGGGGGCGGCCGGATGCGTTTTTCCGGCTTTTACCACGGAGGCACGGAGACACGGAGGGGCTGGTGTTGCAGGCTTTGATGCGCGAGGTTTCGCCGGCCTTTGGGCGGGCGCTGGTGCGCCGGCCGGGGGCGGTGCCGCCGGACGCGGAGCGGGCTGCGGCTCAGCACGCGGGGGTTGTGGCGGCGCTTCGGGGGTTGGGGGTTGAGGTGCGGGTGCTGCCCGGCTCGCCTCTTTGGCCGGACTGCTGCTTTGTGGAGGACGCCGCGGTGGTGAGTGACCGGCTGGCGCTTATCACGCGGCCGGGGGCGGAGTCGCGGCGGGGCGAGGTCGCCGCTGTGCGCGAGGCGCTCGGCGCGGTGCGGCCTGTCGTCGAGTTCGCGGCGCCGCTCTGTCTGGACGGTGGCGACGTGTTGCGGGTCGGCGACCGGCTCTTGGTCGGGAGGTCTCAGCGCTCGGACCCGGGGGCGGTCGACGCGCTGCGCGCCGCCTTTTTGCCTGAAGATATCGAGGTGTTTGGGGTGCCGGTGGGCGACGCGCTTCACCTGAAGTGCTACGCGAGCGCGCCGGTGTCGGGGCTCGTGGTCAGCGTGGCCGGCTGGCTGCCGGACGCGCTGCTGCCCGCGGGTGTCGAGCGGCTGGTGGTGCCGGACGACGAGGCTTGCGCGGCGAACATGGTCGGGGTGGGCGAGACCGTGCTGGTGGCCGCGGGCTACCCGGAGACCTCGCGGCGCCTGCGGGCCCACGGGCTCGAGGTGGTCGAGCTCGAGCTGGACGCTATCGCCGCCGCGGACGGGTCGCTGACCTGCCTGTCGATTCTCTACGCGGGCTGAGCGGCGGGCGCGAGCAAGCCGTCGGGGACGAGCTCGCTCCGCACCTCGGCGTCCTAGCGCGGCGCGAGGGTCGGTCTCACTTGGAGAGGCTCAGATCGGGGTCGAAGCGCCAGGTGCCGGCGCGGTCGCTGGTGGTGAGCGCCTCGCGCAGCTCTCGCAAATAGATACGCCGCGGGACCTCGTGGGCGCCGAAGCGGGCGAGGTGGTCGGTGTAGACCTGGCAGTCGATGAGCTCGATGCCCCACCTGCGCAGTTGGGTGACGAAGGTCGCGAAGGCGACCTTGGACGCGTCGGGGCGTAGGGCGAACATCGACTCGCCGAAGTAGGCGGCGCCGAGGCTGACGCCGTAGAGGCCGCCGACCAGCTCGCCGTCTTGCCAGGCCTCGACCGAGTGCGCGTAGCCCAGCTCGTGCAGCGCCTCGTAGGCCGAGATCATCTCGCCGGTTATCCAGGTGCCGCGCTGGCCGGGCCTGGGGAACTCCGAGCAGTGGCGGATGACCTGGGAAAACGCGGTGTCCATCCGCAGCTCGAAGGGCTGGTTGCGGAGGGTCTTTTTCAGGCTGCGGCCGACGTGAACCTGGCTGGCGTGGAGGATCATGCGGGGGTTTGGCGAGTGCCAGAGGTAGGGCATCCCCTCGTCAAACCACGGGAAGATGCCCAGGCGATAGGCCAGCAGCAGGCGCTCGGGGCGCAGGTCGCCGCCCAGGGCCAGCAGCCCCGAGGGGCTGGCCAGCTCTGGGTCGGGGAAGGCGAGCTCGTCGGTCAGCGCGAAGACGGGCATGGCATCCGGGCGTCTCTAACGGAGGCCGAGGCGCTTGCGTCAGAGGGCGCCGCTACCCGCTTGTTTCGCCGGGTAGCTGGACTGAAACGGCTTCGACACGTCGCCGAACCGGTAGGAGAAGTCGAGGTAGATGCCGTGGAGGTTGATGGCGTACTTGCCCGGGCCGCCGCAGCCTGCGCAGCTATCGCGGCCGGCCTGGTCGGCCGCGGTGACGGTGGTCGAGCCGCTGCGGTAGGCGTAGGCGAAGTTGGTCGACCAGCGCGGCGTCGAGTAGCCCACGCCCAGGGTGCCCGAGTGGGTCGCCGTGGGGGGCGTGCCAAAGGCGGTCGGGTACTTCTTGGTGTTGACGCGGTCGTCGAAGACATAGCCGAGACGCAGCGCGAGGTTGCGGCTCCCGTCGCCCATGGGGATGCGGTACTCGCCGCCGAGGCGCAGGGTCAGGTTGTCATCCCAGTTCAGGATGTTGGGGACCGTCGCCGGGTCGCCGTTCGTCTTGGTCAGCGTGAAGTCCTGGGCCGTGTTCACCGACTGGAAGGTGTACTCGAAGTCGACGGCGGCGCCGAAGCGCTTGATGTCGAAGCGGGTGCCGATGCCGAGCTTCGGCGGGAGCTGGAAGGTGCCCTTGATGTCGGTCCCCGGGACGGCCGCGACGCCCTCTTTGTCCTTGACCTCGGTGACGGTCTTGGTGCGGTAGGTCAGGCCGAGAGAGAACATGTCGTTGATCTGCCACTGCAGGCCGACGCGCGCACCCAGAGCCGAAAACCCGGTCATCTTCGCGTCGAAGAGCGTCACCGCACCGTCGTCCATGCCCTTGACCCGGTCCAGGCTGACGTAGGTGAAGCGCCACGCCACGCCGATGGTGAGGCCGTTGACGATCTCGTAGGCGACCGCGGGGGCGATCTCCATGAAGAGGAGGGTGGTCTCGTCGGTCCAGCTCGCCGGGCCGTTGCTGTACTTGTAGGTGCCGCCGGCGGAGGCGCCCGGGTAGACGGCGATCCCCAGCTTCAACCGGTCCGTGACACGGAAGTTGGCGCCCAGCAGGAAGAGCGGGGCGACGGTCAGCTCGGACTTTATGGACCCGGGGGCGGCGGTGCCCGGGTGGGCCTCGATGTTGCCCAGGAGCAGCGAGACGTCGACGAGCAGCTCGGCGCTGCCGCGGAGGCGCGCCACGCCGGCCGGGTTGTGGAAGATGGAGGAGCCATCGCCTACGGACCCGATGGCCGTGCCGCCCATGCCCATGTGGCGGGCGGTGTAGAGGATGGGGGTGTCGTAGCCAGCCGCGAAGGACTGGGCGGTCATAGAGAGGATCACGGCGAGCGCGAGGCCCGAGACCGTGATGGGCCCGCGGGCCGCGCGTCCGCCGTGTGTCATCTCTGTTCCCCTACTGGTTCGAGGCCGGCGGCGTCAGGCCGCTGCAGGTGTAAAAGGGTGCGTTACAGCCGGCGTCCTCGCGGCACGTCGCGCACTGTTCCGCAGTGGCGAGGCACTCCGCCAAGCAGTTGTTCTTCGCGCACAGCGCAGCTTCCGCGTAGCAGTCCGCGCAGCCATCGGTGACGCCGGTGTCCGCGATGACGCCTTCTTTGGTGCACTGCTTGAACTCAGCGTCTTCGGACTTGCCGGAGAGGAAGCAAGCTTGGCCCTTGCTCGACGCGACCGCCGCCGGGTCGTTCGCGGCGATGGCGGTCTGGTCGGCCGCGTTGGTGCACGCGCCGGTCACGACGGTGTCCGGCGCGACGTCGCCGGTGGTGTCGGCCGTGGTGTCTGGCGCGACGTCGCCGGTGGTGTCGGCCGTGGTGTCTGGCGCGACGTCGCCGGTGGTGTCGGCCACAACGTCGGCCTTGTTGTTGTCGTCGTCGTCGCCACAGGCGACGGCGGCCATCGCGAGACCGAGCGCCGTGGCGCCGATGAGAAGGTGACGGGTGATTCGCATCATGGAAGAGGCTCCTGAGTGGGGGTCGGACAGGAAAACAGGCATGTGCGGGAGTATGCGGAATGGTGGCGGGACGCGCAAGAGACCCCACAAATCGGTGGTCGGGTGCTGGGCTGCCCGTGGCCGTAGGGTCAGCGGCCGTCGTCGGCCTGGGCGCGCAGCTCATCGTCCAAAAGCTTGCGGATGGCGCCTTCGCGGGCCTTGAGGCCGAAGCCGATGAAGGCGATGGCGGTGGGGCCGCTCATGGGCGTGCTGTCCCAGTCGAGCTGGCCGGGCATGCCGTTGACGCAGTGGGTCTTGTCGTAGCTGCGCAGGCCGCCCTTGAAGCGCGCGATGTCGCCGCCGGGGAGGTTGAGCAGGCGGTGGCCGAAGGTCACCCGGTCGAAGCAGCGGGCGTCTGTGGTGTAGACGAAGGCCTCGAACTCGGCGGGGAGGTCGTCGCCCCAGTCGACGCCCAAGATCGCCGCGGGGCGTCCGTCGGAAAGCGGCGCGAGCACGTCTTGGCGGCGCACCTGGCCCATGTAGCAGAAGGTGACGGCGGCCTGAGGGTTGTGCTGCTGGATCTGGTCGCGGATCTCGGCGAGATCGGCCTCCTGGACCTTGTCGGTCTTGTTGACGACGACGATGTCGGCGACGCGCACCTGGCCCCAGAGCTGCGGCGCGAAGTGCTTGGCGTGCTGGAGGAAGGCGCCGGCGTCGAGCACCGTGGCGGTGCGACCGAAGGTGGCGAGGCGGGCGATGGTCGGGTCGGCGGCGAGCTTTTTGGCGACCGCGCTGATGTGGGTCACGCCGCTGGTCTCGAGGAAGACCCGGGCGTGATCGCCGGACTCCACCAGGGCGCGCACGCCGGAGACGTAGGCGTCGGCTTGGCCGCTGACCTGGCCGCCCGAGAACTGCACGACGTGGGCGCCGCTGGCCCGCAGCATGTCGGCGTCGAAGCCCTGCTCGGCGAACTCACCGACCACCACGGCCGGGGTGCCCTCGCCGAGGTTGCCCTCGACGAGGTGGCGCAGGGTCGTGGTCTTGCCGGCGCCGAGGATGCCGGTGACCACGTTGAGGGTGACGGTCACGGTGCTGTCTCCGGGTCTGCTCCAACGGGGATGGAGGAGTATCGCAAAGCCGTGCCGCCTTGGCGAACAGCGCGCGGAGGCGACCGAAGGGTTTGCACACGCGTGCCGGGTGGCTACAGTCGCGGCGCCGAGTCCAGGAGATCCGCATGCCGTCCTCTGTTCCGTCCCCTGTCCCCGCGTCGCTTCTGTCGTCCGGGCCCGCGGCGCGCCAGGTCGAGCTGGATAGCTCGATGCGCTCGAGCGGCATCGAGCTGACGCCCGAGATGGCGATCTGTCAGACCGACCTGCCGCTGGACTGGTATCAGGCCGAGCTGCGGCCCTACGCCGAGGAGTACCTGGCGCTGCCCAATCGCACGCCCGAGATCGTGCTGCCCTGGATGGACAGCTACATCGTGCCGGCGATGAAGCACTTCGACAGCCGGATCATGTTGCTGGCCCACTACTACATGGGCGGCGAGATCGTGAAGCTGGTGGAGCGCTACGGCGGCCACATCGCGGACTCCTATGCGCTCGCGCGGCTGGCGGAGCTGAACCCCCAGACCGAGATCTTCGTGGAGTCCGCCGTCCACTTCATGGCGGAGACCATCGCGCTGCTGGCCCACCCGCACCAGCAGGTCTGGATAACCAACCCCAAGTCGGGCTGCACGATGGAGGCGCTGGCGAAGGAGGAGATGGTGCAGCCGGCGT
>CAZNZH010000434.1:512-5378 GCA_964577445.1 uncultured Myxococcales bacterium | reverse complement strand
GCCCAGACGCAGCGCGGCCCGACGACCAGGGGATTAGCGTCGCGGGCCGGGGGAATCGCCGGGGGACTTGAGGGGTGCGCGGCCCGATCTCGCGCGGGCGCTTGATCTGCTAGCGGGACAACTCGACGCGCAGGCGCTCGATCTGCTCGCGCAGCTCCGGGTCGGCCTCGCGCAGGCTCTCCACGCGCTTGAGGGCGTTGATGACGGTGGTGTGGTCGCGGCCGCCGAAGATGGAGCCGATGTGGGGCAGGCTCGAGTCGGTGAGCTCGCGGATGAGGAACATCGCGACCTGGCGCGGGACCGTGACGTGACGGTGACGGCGCGGGCCCTTCAGCGAGGCCAGCGGGATCTGAAACGCGTGGGAGACCGCCTTCACGATGGTGTCGGGCGACACCTGACGCTGGACGGCCTCGACGAGATCGCCCAGCACCGACTGGGTCATCTCGACGGTGATGCGCTGTCCGAGCAGGCGGGCGTTGGCCTCCAGGCGCATCAGCGCGCCCTCGAGCTCGCGGACGTTGCGCGAGATGTGGCGCGCCAAGAGCATCGCCACGTCGTCGTCCAGCGGCACGCCGTCGGCCTCGGCCTTCCCCTTCAAGATCGCCACCCGCGTCTCAAAGCCCGGCGGCTTGATGTCGGCGATGAGACCCCACTGAAGTCGCGACTTCAGCCGCTCCTCCATGTTCGGAATCGCCTGGGGTAGCGCGTCGCTGGTCATCACGATCTGCTTGTGTGACGAGTGCAAGGTGTTGAAAAGATGGAAGAACTCTTCCTGGGTGCGATCTTTGCCGGCCATGAACTGGATGTCGTCGATGAGCAGGACGTCGCACTCGTCACGGTAGCGGCGGCGGAACGCGTCCATCTCATTGGTGCGGATGGCGCCGATGAGGTCGTTCACGAAGCGCTCGGAGGTGACGTAGAGCACGCGGGCGGCCGGGTTGGCCTCGATCACCGCGTGGCCGACCGCGTGCAGCAGGTGGGTCTTACCCAGGCCGACGCCGCCGTAGATGCACATGGGGTTGTAACGAACACCGGGGCTCTCGGCGACGGCCTGGGCGGCGGTCAGCGCGAAGCGGCTGTTGGGGCCGTCGACGAAGTTGGCGAAGGTGTAGCGGGCGACCAGATCGGGTTGCTCCGGCGCGACGACCGGCGGCCCGGCGGTCGCGCCGGTCGCGCCGGTCGCGCCATCGGTGGGTCGCCGATCGCTCACAGGCGGCGGCAGCGCGGCGAGACACTGAAAGCGTACGTCGTAGTCCGACTCGCTCAGGTCGCGCAGGGTCTTGCGGATGTCGGTGAGGAAGTGCTCCTCGAGCCAGCGACCGTGCGAATCATCGGGAACGGACAGCACGATCTCGTGCGTCTGGACGTCGATGGCTTCGCAGTTCACGGGCCGAATCCAGTGCATGAAGTCGTAGGGCTTCACGACGTCTCGGAGCGCAACGACGGTTTTATCCCACAGATCCAAGGGCTTGGCCTCTGCGCGCGGTTCGAGCGGTGGTGGTGGTGTTCGGAGACAAGGCAACACCGGGCGCCTCGCCGGGGGCGGCGAGGAGGTACACGACCGCGCCACCGCTCCGCCCCGTGGGGGAGGGGGTGGCAGGCGTCACCGGTGATGCCACGACGCCGGCGCTGGGTGGTCGCCGGCGTCGCGTGGAGTGAATGCGACGTCCACGTCGCGTCGCCGGCAGCGCGCTTCTCTAACGAGGAAAGAGGCGGACACCAGCGTCGCGTCGCGGACACCGTACCCTGGGTAGCAGACCTCCGAGGAGGTCGGCAAGGGGCGTTGGGCGGTGGATGGAACCGGTTTCGGTCAACCGCCGGAATTCGATGACGAAACGGAGGCGAGACGGCCATGGCGGGATCGGGCGCCCGGGGGCCAGCCCGCGTCATGGCTCGGATCATGCAGTGTTCTCGGGCACTTGCAGCGACACGTTCCGGCCAGAAATGTCCTTGACACGCCGGGGAGGGACATTTACCTTCGGCGCCCCTCGCGCCCCGGGACCCATCCGGCGGCCGAGACTTCCACTCGCTGGAAGAGGCATTCGTGAAGCGTACATACCAGCCTAGCAATCGTAAGCGCCTCAACAAGCACGGGTTCCGCAGCCGGACCTCGACGGCCGGGGGCCGCAAGATCCTGGCGGCTCGTCGCCGCAAGGGCCGCAAGCGCCTCTCGGTTGTGATCCCGAAGAAGTAAGGCCGATCGTGGAAGATTCGTGCCGGGGAGCCTTCGCGTTCCCGCCGGCCAGGCGCCTGAGAAAGCGCCGCGAGTTCCTCCACGTTCAGCAGCGCGGGCGGCGCCTCTACGGGCGTCGCTTCATCTACTACATCCAGCCGGGAGCCACCGCGCAGACGCGGATCGGCATCACGGTGTCGCGCAAGGTCGGCAAGGCCGTCGTGCGGAATCGGATCAAGCGCCTCGTTCGCGAGGTGTTTCGCCAGCATCCGGACCTCTTCCCCCGAGCCGTCGACGTGGTGGTCATCGCCAAGCGCGGCATCGAGGACTTCGCCTACGCTACGGTCCGGGACGAGTTCATTCATGTCATCACCGGCTACTTCCAGGGGCCTGGGCCCGATACTCCTGAAGGGACCAAAGCTCGCGCTCGCCGCGGTCGATCGCGTCCTGGTGGGCCTCGCACTCCTCCTGCTGGGGACGTATAGGAAATTGATCTCGCCCCTGCTGCCGCCCTCGTGCCGGTTCGTGCCGAGCTGCTCTGAGTACTCCGTCGGCGCCTACCGAACCCATGGGTTCTTGCGCGGCACCTGGCTGACGCTGCGCCGGCTGGTGCGCTGTCAGCCGCTGTGCTCGGGCGGGCACGACCCGGTCCCGGGGCGCCACGCGTGAGCGCGACTCGGCCCTCCCCGTCGCGGGTGCCGGCTCTGGCGCTCGCCCTGGCCCTGCCCTTGGCCCTCGCCGCTTCGGGCGTCGCCGCCCAGGAGGTGGCGGGGACACCCTCGGCCCGCCCCGCCGCGCTCGAGGCGGTGGGCGAACCGGTCGCTGGCGAGGCGATCGTGGTGGAGCAGCCCGGCAAGGGCGGCGCGACGATCTCCGAGCACCGCGTCCGCGTCGCCGTCCCCGCGTCCAAGCCCGAGATCGTCTACACGTTCACCGAGCGTGGCGGCACCCTGGTACACGCCCAGCTCTCCGATCCGCGCTTCACCCGCGCCGCGCTCCCGCCGCTGTCCGGCGTCCCGGAGGACCGGCTGGCCGCTGGCCCCATCGATCTGGTCACGACGTGGTCACCGCGCTACCTGCCCTTCCAGTTGACCTTTCGTAAGCCTGAGGTGCCCGGCGACATCACGCTGGTGCTGCGGCGCGGTCGCGGCGCGGCCAACGGTGAGGGAGCGCTCGCCGCGCCGTCCGCCGCCAGCGCGCTGACCGTGGATCGGCCGGTCGCTGAGGGGGACAGCGTCGTACTGAATGGTGGTTCATCTCGCCACGTGATCACCCGAATCAGCGCGGCCGGCGTGCTGAGCACCGACCCGCCGCTGCCGGGCGGTCAGGGCTTCGACTACGAAGTCCAGCGCACGGGGACCTTCGACGCCGTCTGGCAAGCGGGCCCGGTCTACACGCGGGTCAGCGCGGAGCCTGGTTTCCCGCTGGTGTACGTCTGGCCGGACCCGGCCACCGACACCTCGCCGATCTACATCGAGAAGCGCTACACCGCGGGGCAGCACCCCTTCGAGCTGCGGCTGACCATCACGGTGCACGGCTTTGGCGACACCGCCATGCGCCTTCAGCCCGGGCTGGTCGTCTCCGGCTGGCAGCACCCCGAGCTGATGGAAGGCGGGATGTTCAGCTTCCCGCAGAGCTTGTACGCGGCGAGCTGTCAGACCGGCGATGCCCATGAGCGCTTCGAGTTCCCCAAGCTGGCCAAAGAGCCCCGGGCCTTCGCGACCCACACGGACTGGGTGGGCGTCGACACGCGCTACTTCGTGATGGCGGCGGCGGAGAACGGGCTGAAGAACACGCAGTGCGAGCTGTACGCGGCCGGCGCGCCGCCGGCTCACAGCGGGGTCATCTCGGCGACGCTGTGGGCGGATCCCGCCGGCGCGGAGATGCCGCCAGCGACCGGCGCGTGCGTCCCTGAGTGGCTCGCCCAGCGCTCCTCGGGCATGAGCTGTGCTGACGCGGCGAAGGTCTTGGGCCACGACCTGTCGACCCCCGAGTCGGTCATCGGCGCAAGCTGGCAGAGCCAGCGCGAAGACGTCACCGGCGAGGCGCGGCAACGGCTCGACGACGCGTGGAGCGCGCTGCGCGCCCGGCGTCAACGCACGCTGAACTTCACCCTCTTCATCGGCCCCAAAGACGAGGCGCTGCTCAAGCAGACCGGCCACGCGCTGGCCAGCAGCCTCGACTTCGGCTGGCTCTCGGTCATCGCCGAGCCCCTGCTCTTCATGCTGCGCTGGTTTCACGGCATCACCGGGCACTGGGCCCTGGCCATTCTGCTGCTGACCCTCGTGTTGAAGCTGGCGCTGCTGCCGCTGACCAATGGCACCTTCCGCAGCCAGCAGAAGATGGCCAAGCTCCGCCCGGAAATGGACAAGATCCAAAAGGAATTCAAGGACGATCGCGAGGGCGCCGGCAAGGCTCAGATGGCGCTGTTCAAGCGCGAAAAGGTGAACCCGCTGTCGGGCTGCCTGCCGATGTTGCTGCAGATGCCCATCTGGTTTGCGCTATACCGGGTCATCCTCTCGAGCGTCGATCTCTATCACGCGCCGCTGGGCCTCTGGATCCATGACCTCTCGTCCTCCGATCCCTACTACGTGCTGCCGGTGATCCTCGGATTCCTGATGCTCGCCCAGAGCTACCTGACCCCGACTCCCACAACCGGCGGCAGCGGCCAGCAGGCCTTCCTCAAGTACGGG
>CAZNZH010000434.1:0-502 GCA_964577445.1 uncultured Myxococcales bacterium | reverse complement strand
TGCGATGTTCTCCGTGTTCATGATCGCCTTGCCCTCGGGGCTGGTCCTCTACATCCTCGTAAACACGGTCCTCACCCTGATTCAGAACCTCATTATCCGGCGGCGAATGGCATGAGCAGCAAGACATATACCGGTCGTAACGTAGAAGCAGCGGTCCAAAAGGCTGCGGATGCCATGGGTGTTGCACCCGATGCACTCCAGTACACGGTGATGGCTGGCCAGGGCGGCGGGTTCGCGCTGATCAAGGTCGCGACCGGTAGCGTGGCGGGCGCCGCGCCGATGGTGGAGAAGCTCAGCGGCAGCGGGGGCTCTTCCGGCGCGCCGGCCGAGCGCTCCGAGCGGGCTCCCCGTGAAGACCGACCCGAGCGCAGCGCGGACGATCGCGGCGACCGCGGCGGCGACCGTGGCAACGACCGCGGCAACGACCGCGGTGGGCGCGGCGGCGATCGCGGCGGGCGCGGCGGGCGCGGGCGGCGCGACGGCGGTAGCGATAGCCGCCGGC
>CAZNZH010000433.1:0-5386 GCA_964577445.1 uncultured Myxococcales bacterium | reverse complement strand
GTGCTCCAAGCCGCGAAACCCGGTCAAGCGCGCGCGATTGGCCGGCTCCCGCGGGTCGCAGAACAGCACGCGGTCGCCGACCTCCCGGCCGGACCCGGCGACGAAGGCTCCCGCGGTCACAGCCGCGAGGAGGTCGTCGCTGCGGATCGCGGCCGTCGTCGGGATGAAGCGCTCGGCGTGACGTCGGGTGTCCAACGCCGCGAGGGATTCGCCGACCGCGAGGTCCAATCGCGAGAGCCTCCGGCCCTGCACGGCTGGCACCAACAGCGTGCCATCGCTCAACTCGGCGGGTGCGCCCACGTTCTGGCCGACGTCGATGCGGTGGAGGAGCTGGAAGTTCCGGTGGTCCAGCACGAAGACCTCGTTGGACGGGACCATGCCCGAGCCACCGCGTGCGAGCGAAGCCCAGAGGTTGCGCGCCAGCCGCCCGAAGGTCCCCCACGCCACAACGAACCGCCCGTCGCGGGTCAGCAGCAGCGAGTCCACGGAGTCTATGGTCGAGACGCGCTCCAGCTCGCCAAGGGTGAAGGCGTCCAACACCGCGAGACTCGACCGCGCCGAGCTCGCCACGAGCAGCCGGCTCTCGTCGTCGGAGAGCATCACCGATGAGCGCTTGATCAGGCGCAGCCGGGGAGAGGTCGCCACCCGCGCATCCTGACGGACCGCAAACCACCGAAGCCCCCCGTCCCGCCCAACGGCCCGCGCTTGCGGCGGGGCGAGGGTGGCCACGAGGCAGGTCACCGCGAGAGTCGTCACGGTGAAACAACGCAGAAAACCTTGCTGCATCCGCGGAGCCTAAGCTCAATCCAGCGCGGCTGTCACGCCGCGCTTGGGGCGGCGCGCGGGATCGCATCAGGGGAGACCTGAAAATGCGGCGGCGATCAGCGTGGGGGTGATGAAGCGGTCGCAGACGTCGGACTCAGAGAGTGAGGGGTTGAACGTCGCGCGCGGGCTCGCGGCAGGCGACGATGAGCCCGAGCGCAGGCCGTATGGCAATGCGCCGAAAGCTTCGGACACGACTGGCGGAGCGGGGGGAGCCAGCGCTCGGAGTTCGCGCTACCATCGCCGGCCAAGCGGGGATCCGTGGGACAGGACGCGACAATCGGGAGCGGGAAGTGGATGACGCCGTAGAAGCGATTGAGGACCTCGACGCCCGGATGGAGGCGCTGTCACCGCACAAGCGCATGTGGGCGTTGCCGCTCATGAGGGCGCTGGAGGCTTTGGGTGGAGCTGGGAAGCCGGCTGAGGTCGAGGCGCGAGTGCGGATGCTGCTGCCGGAGGAAGCCATCTCGGACGGCCAGTGGCGATGGATGACCCGCACGAACCGACTGCGGTGGTCGCGCTTGGACCTAAACAAGGCTGGGTTCGTCGGAGGACCGCGTGGCACCTGGGAGCTAACGGCGGATGGACGCTCATACTTGGCGGCGCACGCCGACGACCCGCTCGAGCCGCCAACCGGGCTTCATGATGATGACGACGAGGCGGCCCACCTCGACCCGGAGGTGGAGCGCGTCGATGTGACGGACTTCGCGGGGTACGAGCTGCCGGTTTTGGAGTCGCTGGAGCGCGGGATCCAGGTCAAGCAGGACCTGATCGCCTCAGTATTTGAGCGGGTCGGCGACTGCTTGCTGCCTGGCGACCTCCGGCTGATGAAGAGCGGTGAGGCGGTGTGGTCGTTCCGCACATCGTGGGTGCTGAGCATGCTCAAGCAAGCAGGGCACGCATCGAACCCATCGCGCGGGATGTGGGAAATCACCGACAGCGGGCGTGAACGCCTGGGGCTACAACGCGCAACCTGGAGCGTGGAACCATTCCAGAAGTCATCCGCGAGCGTGGTCCGCGGGGGCCTGGTGCCCGCGACGGTCGCTACGACCGCGAAGAAGGCTGGCTGGGCGCGATTGCGCGACGAGTTGAGCCGCGGGCTTGTCGACGCGCTCGAAGCCTGCCTGCGGCCTGACCTCGCCCCGACCGCACGGCTGGCGAGAAACCTAATCCTGTACGGTCCCCCGGGCACGGGGAAGACGCACGTCGCCAAGATGGTCGCGGAGGCGCTGTCGGAGTCCGACGAGCCCAAAACGGAGGCGAGGTGGCGCATCGTGCAGTTCCACCCGAGCTACGCGTACGAGGACTTCGTCGAGGGTATCAAGCCCGATCTCGGGAAGACGGAGCTGCGCTATGTTTTGCGCCAGGGGCCTTTCATGGAGATCGTCAGGGCGGCAGCCGCTGAGCCCGAGCGCTTCCACGTGTTGGTGATCGACGAGATCAATCGAGGGGACCCTTCGCGGATCTTCGGCGAGCTGCTGTACGCCCTCGAGTATCGAGACGAGAGGATCGACCTGTGCAATGGCGGGCAGATGATCGTGCCGGCAAACTTGGTCGTGGTCGGCACGATGAACTCGGTCGATAGGAGCGTCGCGCTCGTGGACTATGCGCTGAGGCGGCGATTTGCGTTCGTGCGGGTGGCGCCGGACTCGGACGTCATCGCATCGGAGCGTGGAGATGAGGCTTGTGGCCAGATGGCCGCGCACCTGCTCGACGGCTTCAACGCATGGCTCACGCGGCAGTTGGGCGCCGATCACGCCATCGGCCACAGCTACTTCCTCAACCGGGCGGTGAGCCTGGGAACGGAGGCGGGCATTGAGCGCGTGTGGCAACTCGATGTGCAGCCGCTGCTTGAGGAGTACTTCTTCGGCGAGGCTGAACGGCTGAAGGAGGCGCGGCGCGAGTGGGTGTGTGCGCTCGACGCCGCGCGTGCGGCGGCGGCGGAGCTTGGCGAAGGCGACGAGGATGGGGCGGAGCGCGGGGCGTGAGCACCGTCGAGGTGTGGGAGGGAGAGGCCTTCGAGATGCTCGACTCGCGCGACCTCGATTGGCTTGGGACGCGCCTGCGGGGCTCGCTGCGGCGGCGCCACGACGGGTGGATGGTGGTCCAGCGCGTGGGCTGGATGCGGCTGCCGAGTGGCAGCGACTTCCGCATCCGGTCTCGCAAAGCGAATCCGCGCGCCATTCTGGCGTGGCTGGCCTATGTGGACCCCTCGCTGAGAGACCTGGAGATCTTCGCGCGAGGGCCAGTGAACGCAGCCGACGGCGAGTTAGACGCATTCATCGCCGCGGCCTTCGCGACGACGTTGCTGGACACGGTCGCGCGCCATGGCCTCGGGCGCGGCTACGAGCGGACTGCCGTCGAGGGGAGCACCGTCCGGGGCCGTATCGACTTCGCTCGCCTCTCGCGGCAGGGCGGCAACCTCGCCCGACTGCCCTGCACGACGTGGCTGCGCTTGCCGTCGACACCCGTCAACGCATTCTTGGCGGCCGCCCTGCAGCGTGTGCGTCGCGTGCCCGCGCTATGCGATGCAGTCCGAACGGAGTTGCCCCGGCTGGCGGTGGTGCTGGACAGCGTCCGGCCAAGCGTCGCTCAGCACATCTTGGACGGCAGCCGCCCTCTGCCGCGCAATGAACTCGCATTTGCGCCCGCAGTCGCACTGGCGCGGCTCATCCTGACGCGAACCGGACTGGGCGACGGAAGCGACCGAGTCGGCGCTTCGTTTCTCATCGATAGCGCCAAGCTCTTTGAACGGACGGTGGCAGCAGGCTTCCGCGAGGCCGGCTACGACTCGTCGTCACAGCACGTGATCCAGTACACGGCCCACGAGGCGGCGACTGCCGGCGCGCCCTCCCCGCGCCAGTTCTTCGCCGACGTGCTGGTGCGCGAAGCCGACGGCAGCAAGACGGTCATCGACGCCAAGTACAAGCGCCGGGTAAGCAACGAGAATCTCCACCAGGTCATCGCCTACGCCGCGCTAACCGGCGCAGGCAGCGCGGCCCTGGTGGTCCCCGCCGATTCCCAAGACGTCGGACGCATCTTCTGCGTCGACCTCCCAGGCCGCAGCGACGCTCACGGCGGCAGCCGTCTCGCAGTCCGCGTCGTCGGCCTGCGAACGGATGGCACGAGCACCAGGGACTGGCGAGCGGCCGCGCGAGAGATGGCGCGCGAGGCGGTGGGGTTCGGGCCAGTTGGAAACGCCCTGCACCGAGGGCCCGCGGGCGAAGTAGTCCGTCTAGTCAGGCCCTGACGAAGTGATTCGTGAGAAACAACCCCGTTTCAAAAATCGGCTCGCGGGGTCGGCTGAGGTCTCCTGGCGCTTCAGGCGGCCCGGAGTGCGGGGCGATGGTGCATCACGAGGTGGCGCAGGGCGCGTAGTGTGAGGCGGCGGGTGAGGGCTGCCACGGCGGTGGTGACCGCATTGAGCGCTGGGACGGCCGGCCAGAGCGGTTTTGACGACCTTTGGGCGGCCTCCTGCAGGGCCCGCAGCCAGCGTTTGATGTTGCAGGCGATGAGTTTGCAGGTCACGTCGAGGCGGACGCGGGAGAGCCTCTGGACCGGCAGTTTTCCCAGGCCGTGGCTGCGCTTCATCTCGGAGTTTGTGGCCTCGATTGCGAGGTCGAACGCCTCGCGGCCCAGCGTGTCCGCGGGCATGCGGGCTCGGGTGACCGGTGCGTACAGGTCCACGCCCAGCGACTCGGCGTGCAATAGCGAGGCGCCCGACGCGTAGCCGCCGTCGGCGAAGAGCCGCTTGGGTAGAAGGCCGCGCGCTTGGAGACGTTCGAGAACCTCCGCCGCCCGCCCGCAGTCGTTGATGTGTGCCGGTTGCACATCGAAGTCCGTGATGATGCACGCGAGCTTTGGGCCTTCGAGCGCGCCGGCCTGACAGGTCTCGGTAATCTGGACGTGACAGCCGACGCCTTTGTGGCCGTACGCGGCGTCGGGGTCGTGCGGCGACTGTAGCGACGGGCTCACCGCCGCCGGCTTCGCGAGCACGGTGACCGGTGCTGACGGTGGCGGCGTGTCGGCTGCCGTGTCCGCCGTGCACAGCGACACCCGCCCGCCGCTCTGAATGTTCGACGTGATGTGTGTCGAGTCGAGCCGCTGGTCCGCTGTCGACAGCTCCAGCGATTGTAGCGCCTCCGCACCGAGGCGGTCGCACACCCCGCGAAGCCGCGCCATCTCCGGGTCACACGCCACCAGCCGCCCACGAAAATCCACCAGCGAACGCCGCGACAGGTGCCCGTCGTCCAGCCCCATGCTCCATCCGCGTGCAAGCCTCTGAAAAGACGTCGCTGGCGCCTGGCTCGGTCCGCTTAGGGAAACACTCTCTCACCTCAGCACCATAGAGTTGACAGGTCTGCGGGGTCGGGTCCCGAGTCCACCTTTTGCTCAGCGTGCGGCTGCTTCGGCCGTGGCCGGCGGGTGCTTCTTTTTCGTTGATATGGTGACATGCGTTCAGTAGTATACAGCTTCACCCGACGGGAGAAAGACATGAACGCGGCACTGGCATGGGACGAGGGGCTGGGCGACTGCTCGAACGACGCGCTTGGGGACCGGATTA
>CAZNZH010000432.1:0-5395 GCA_964577445.1 uncultured Myxococcales bacterium | reverse complement strand
CTCTGGCTGGTGGGATCGTTTATCTATCTCAACGGCGCGATGGACAGCGACCCGAGCGGGCCCGACCTGCACTTTTAGGCCGCCTCCGCAGGAGCTGCGGGTGAGCCACGGCAGCGGCTCGGAGTGTCGGGGCGCACAGGCGGCTGACGCCTGCCCACGCTCCGGAGCCGAGGGCAGGCCCGGGAGAGCTGGCCCCCTTCAGCTCGCGGCGAGCAGGCGGTCGGCGAGGTAGCGCGACACCGTCAAGATGGGCGTCATCGTGTGGCTGGACGAGCTCGACGGGAAGATCGACGAGTCGAAGACGTAGACGCCGCGAGTGCCGTACACCTGCCCGTCGGGGTCGACGCCGCCCTGCCCGGCTGACGGCGCCATCGGGATGGACGCCTGCTGGTGGGCGCTGATGAGCGGCGCCGTGGTGGGCTCGAAGCCCAGCGCGTCGATGGCCGCGAGGTCACGCTCGCTGCGGATGCGCACCGGGCGGTGCGTGGGGATGATGACCTCTTCGGCGCCCGCGGCCAGGTAGCTCCGGGCGGCCAGCTTCGCGCCCTCGCGCAGGCGCGCCTTGTGGTCGTCGGCGTGGGTGTAGCGGATCAGCGGGCGGCCCGCCCCCGTCAACCCGACGCTCCCGGTGGGGCGATCGGGCACGAGCACGAGGGCGGCGGCGAGGTGCCGGAACGCCGCCATCGCCTGCTTGCCCTCATGCCCGGCCCACGGCAGCAGCGAGGAGACGATCCCCGGGGTGCCCATGATCGGCTCGAGGCGATAGCCCCACAAGCCATGGTCGGGGTGGTCCTCGATCTCGCCGTGGGTGACCACGTAGGCCTGCGGGATGCCCCGGAACGCGTCGACGACCTCCGCAAACCGCGCCACGACGGCGAGCTGCGGCTGGAGCGAGAGCTGGCGGCCGACGTTGTTGTTGTCGATCCCGCTGCGCAGCAGAAGCTGCGGCGAGGCGACGGCGTTGGCCGCGACGATGACGACCTTGGCGCGCACCTCGGTCTCGCCGACCTCGCGATAGCCGCGCGGGTCCAGCGTCCGGACCATGACCGTCTTCACCTCGCCCGCGGCGCCGTCGATCCGAACGGCGCGGGCGCGCGTGTAGAAGCGGGCGCCCGCGTCTTGAGCGCGGGGGACGGCCACGGAGCGGGGGTCGCTCTTCGCGCTGACCGGGCACCCGATGAGGCAGGTGCCTAAGCCGATGCAGCCCCCGCGGTTGTGCATCATCAGCTCGCCGCGCAGCCCCAGCGCCTCCGCCCCCTTGCGCAGCAGGGCGTTCGCCTTGTTGACCTGGGCCTCGGCGATGGGCTTCGCCGACAGGTCCGCGAGGGCGCGCAGCGTGTAGGGCGCGAGGGCCTCCGGCGCCATGGTGGTGAGGCCGAAGCGCTTCACCCAGTGGTGCAGAACGCCTTGGGGGATCGGCACGACGTCCGACGCGTTGATGACGCCACCCCCGCCGAGCACGCGCCCCTGGAGCACGGACACCGCCAGATCCTCGGTCGAGCGCCCGCCGCGGTCCATATATAGCTGGTCGTACATCTCGCCGTCGCGCTGGGTCAGCCGCCGGCCGGTGTAGTCCCCGCCCTCCTCGAGCACGACGACGTCGCGGCCAGCCTCAGCGAGCGTCCACGCCGCGGTCGCGCCCGCGCACCCCGACCCGATGATGCAGATCTCGGCGTCGATCCTCGCCGGTGGAGTGCCCGACGAGAGGTCCGTGATCGAGCCGCTCACGGGGCGCTCCCCTCGGCCCCCTGCGCGCCCAGCGCGGCGAGGCTCGGCCCGGGGTAGCCGATGTGTGGCCAGACGGCGGGCTGGTCGTAGAAGACCAGGGACAAGAACCTCCGAAACGCCGTCGCGACGGTGCGCTGAAGCGCGCGGTCGCTCTGCATCCACGACTGCCAGTGGGCGAGGCGCTCGGCCTCGTCGAGGTTCGAAAACGTCGCCGCGCGGCGGTCGAACACGACCGGGCCGAACTCCAGCAGGGTCAGCGCGTTCTTGAGCGCGCTGATGTTCTCGTCGGGCTCGTTGGCCAAAAACCGGTCGAACACGCGCGCGAGATCGAAGTCGTCAGCACCCACGTCGAACGCGCCGCCGCGCGGGATGTGGACCGCGGCGAGCGACATCAACGTCCGATAGCCCTGGTCGCCGAGCTGCGCGAGGCCATCCACGTCGGGAGCGCAGCCGCGAAGGCCGAGCAGGCCGGTCGCGGCGACCACGGGGATCGCGACCGCCCCGAGGCCCAGCTTCAGCAGCCGCCGCCGGGTCACGAACCCGAACAGCCCGCCCGTCTCCTCGTCGGATTCCCCGTCCGCCATGGGCAGAGGCTACGCCGCGGCGGCCGGGGCCGCCTTGATGGCCTGGACGTCGATCTCGATGTCGATCTTGTCCCCGACGAGCACGCCGCCCGCCTCCAGGACCTGGTTCCACGCGAGGCCGAAGTCCTTGCGGTTGATCGAGACCGAGGCCGAGAACGCCGTGCGCTCGTTGCCCCACGGGTCCTTCGCGGTGCCGGCGTACTCGGTGTCGAGCACCACCTCGCGGGTCACGTCGCGGATGGTGAGCTCGCCATGGAGGCGGTAGCGCTCCCCGCCCGCGGCCTCGAGGCGGGTGCTGCGGAAGCTCAGCTTCGGGAAGTGCTCCACGTCCAAGAAGTCCGGCGACTTCAGGTGGGTATCGCGCTCGGCCACGCCGGTGTCGATGCTGGTCGCGTCGATCTCGACGGCCACGCGCGACCGCGTCAGGTCGGCCTGGTTGAACTGCAGATCGCCGCTCCAGGTCGCGAACTTGCCCCGCACCTTGGCGAAGACCATGTGGCGAACCGTGAAGTTGATACCCGAGTGGGCGGGGTCGAAGTTCCAGCCGTTGGTGCTCATGGTCTTGACCTGTGTGGATCGAGGCGGCTCCGTTGCCACCTGACGACGCATCATAGCATCGTTCGCCCCGCCCGGCCCATCCGTGCTATGTAGTTGATTTTATTAACACTTACCCAAGCGACCATCAGGCACCTCGGCTCCGCGGTCGACCCGGCGGCCACCAGCGCGCCCGAGACCGCGAACACGCCCATGCCCAGACAGTCGAGGGCGACCAGGAGACCGAGCTGAAGGGCTTCGGTGTCCGTCTCGCCTGGGCTCCATCGCCCCTGGCGTCCGGGACCCCGCGCCCTCCGCGCCAGGACGCCGCGAAGCCGCTAGGGAGTTGGCCGGTCGTCTCAGGGCTCTTCGTTGTTGTCTTGCGAGCGCGGACTTCGCCGGTCGATCGTCTTGACCGGCGTGGATCGTTCAACCGAGAGCGCGGGCTTGCGGGCGCATGGACACGCGGGCGCCGCTCACTCGGGGAGCGGCACGAGCTCGTCCGCGTCATCGGGGATGTAGGCGAAGCCGCCGGACTTCCAGTCGCGCTTCGCCCGCTCGATGCGCTCCTTCGAGCTCGAGACGAAGTTCCAGAAGATGTGCCGCGGACCGTCGATGGGGGCCCCGCCGATCAACACCACATGAGCGGGCGACTCGGCCCGCAGCGTCGCCCGGGCCCCCTCGGCGAACACCAGCATGCGGCCCGGCTCGGCCCGCTCCTCACCACAGCGGACGACGCCATCGACCACGTAGGCCGCGCGCTCCTCGTGGTCGTCCGGCACGGAGAGCTCGCAGCCGGCGGGCATGGCCAGGTCGAAGTAGAAGAGCGGAGACGCCGTGCGCACCGGCGACTCAGCGCCGAACCCGCGTCCGGCGAGCACACGGATCCGGGCCCCCGCGCGCTCGACGACCGGCAGCGCCGTGGCGGGGTGGTGGGTAAACTGCGGCTCCGCCTCCTCCTGCGACTTGGGCAGGGCGACCCAGAGCTGCAGGCCGTGGAGCCTCGAGCCGCGCGCTCGGAGTGCTGGCGGGGTGCGCTCGGAGTGCACGATCCCGCTGCCCGCCGTCATCCAGTTCAGCTCCCCCGGCCGGATCACCTGGTGCGACCCGAGGCTGTCTCGGTGGACGAGCTCGCCCTCGAAGAGCCAGGTCACGGTCGCGAGGCCGATGTGGGGGTGGGGGAGGACGTCTGCGCCCTCGCCCGCCGCCAGCGACAGCGGCCCCATGTGGTCGAAGTAGATGAACGGGCCCACCAGGCGCTGGCCGCGGCTGGGCAACAGGCGCTGGACCGTGAAGGCCCCGATGCTCCGGCGCCGCGCGTCGATGATGGTCCGGATCGCCGGGGTGGACGGGCAGTCCGAGCAGATCGGCTCCAAGGTGTCGCGCATGCTCATGGCTCGTACCTCGCTTCAGCGCTCGGGCAGCTCAGCTCGGCGCGATGGGGGGTGGGCGGCACCGGGGGCCGTCCTCACCTCGATGATGCCGGCAAAACGGCATCTCCGCATTCGGATCGCCGATCGTGGCCCGCTCGTCGCGGAGCCGACAGCGGCCCACGTCGCCATGGCCCTCGACTCAAGCGGCGATCTCTCGCCGCAGCCGCGAGATCACCTGCTCCGCCGTGACAAACCCCACGGCCAGCGACTCTGTCTCACCAGAGCGCTCCAGCAGCAGCGTCGGAAAGGAGCGCACGCCCCATCGCCGGCAGCGAGCGAACTCCTGCTGGACCGCCTCCACGGCTTCCGGCGACTCGAACGCGGCGCGGAACTCATCGAAATCCAGCGCCAGGCTGGCGCAGATGCTGGCGTAAAACCCCGCCACCTTGGGGTCTTGTCCATGGACGTAGAACTTCTGCTGCACCGCCGAGAAGAACTTCAACGCGGTCGAGCTCGGGAGGTGGTTTCGGGCCTGGAGCAGCTTGGCGGTCGCCACGGCGCGGCAGGCGGGCTCGGTGTCGTAGTCAAAGTGCGGTGCGTCCAGCAGCGTGAAGCCGAAGGGCTGCCCGGTGGCCTGGGCGATGTGGCGCCATTCACCTCGCAAGAAGCCCTTGAACGCCGCGTTCCACGGGTCCCCACCGCCCGCCCGCAGGCCGCCCATGGTGATCGAGAACTCGATGGCTTCCGCCTCGCAGAAGGCCGCCACGGCGCCGACGGTGGGCGAGATGCCCCAGCACCAGGAGCACATCGGATCGCCGATATAGCGGACGGCCAGGCCGCCGCGCGCAGCAGGCGCCGCAGCATCGACAGGCTCGTCCACCTCGGGGAGCAGGCAGGCGCCTGTGACGGGATCGCACTTCATCATGGCCGGGGACTCCTCAGTCGGCGCGCCGACCTTCCAGACTCGTGTGGACCTTGCGCCGTGATGCCCGAACCCGCTCGCGCGTCAGGCGCAATGTGTCTCCGCGACATGCCGCGCGGTGCAGCGGCGTGACCACCGCGCTCCCACGCCTTTCGGGTATCGCTGAGTTTATCCTCATAATTCTGTGAGAAGGTGTTGACATATTCGGACCGAGCGGGGCGCCAGCGACGTCTTTTCAGGGGCTTACGCGCGGA
>CAZNZH010000431.1:0-5398 GCA_964577445.1 uncultured Myxococcales bacterium | reverse complement strand
GATTGCCGACCTCGGTGTGGACGGCGTACGCGAAATCGACAGGCGTCGACAGCCTCGGCAGCACCTTCAGCTCGCCGGCCGGTGTGAAGGTGTAGACCTCCTCCTGAAACAGCTCGACCTTCACCGACTCCAGGAACTCGCTCGGGTCGTCCAGCTCCTGCTGCCACTCCATCAGCCGCTTGAGCCAGTCGAAGCGGTCCTCGTCCTTATGGTCGAGCCCGCGCCCGTCTTCCTTGTATTTCCAGTGCGCCGCGATGCCGCCCTCGGCGACCCGGTGCATGGACTCCGTGCGGATCTGGATCTCGATCCGGTGCCCGCCGGGCCCGATGACCGTCGTGTGCAAGCTCTGGTATTTATTCGCCTTCGGAAGCGCGATGTAATCTTTGAACCGCCCAGGTACCGGGCGCCAGCGGTCGTGAATCAACCCCAGGACGTGGTAGCAGTCGCGCTGCTCCGCCACGATGACGCGGAACGCGATCAGATCGTGGATGTGCTCAAAGGGGATGCGCTGGCGCTGCATCTTTCGGTGAATCGACCAGAAGTGCTTCGGCCGCCCCGCGACGTCGGCGTCGATCTCCTCACGCCCCACCAGCTCTTGTAGCTCGGAGACCACATCGTCGATGTAGCTGCGTCGGGCCTCGATGCGCTCGTTGACCTTCTCCTCGAGCGACGCGTACTCCTCGGGCTCGAGATGGCGAAACGACAGGTCTTCCAGCTCCGCCTTGACCGAGCCCAGCCCGAGCCGGTTCGCCAGCGGCGCGAAGATGTCCATGGTCTCGCGGGCGATGGCGATGCGCTTTTCGGGCGCCAGGTGGTCCAGCGTCCGCATGTTGTGCGTGCGGTCGGCCAGCTTCACCAAGATGACCCGGATGTCGCGGCTCATCGCGACGAGCATCTTGCGGAAGTTCTCGGCCTGCTTCTCTTCGTTGGAGCGGAACCGGATCTGGTTGAGCTTGGTCACGCCGTCGACCAGCTCGGCGATGCTCTTGTTGAAGACCGCCTCGACGTCCTCCAGCGTCGCGTCCGTGTCCTCCACCGTGTCGTGCATCAGCGCGGCGCAGATCGACTCCTCGTCGAGCTTGAGCTCGCAGAGGATGCGCGCGACCGCCACCGGGTGCCCGATGTAGGGCGCGCCGCTCTTTCGGCGCTGCGGCCGATGGTGCTGCTCCGCGAAGACGAACGCGCGCCGCACCATGTTGACGTCAGGCGCGGGCATGTACTCGCGCATGGCGGCGATGATGTCGGCGATGACGGCTTCGGTCGGGTCGGCGAGGAGATGCGCAGCGGGCTGAACGGCCATCCAGGTATGGTACGAACCTCGAGGCGCCGCCGCAATCACTACCACGCTCGCCGCTGCCGGGTCTCAGTCGATGCGCAGCTCACGCAGCTTGCGCCAAAGGGTCGAGCGACTCATCCCGAGCGCCCGCGCGGCCTCCGTCTTGTGGCCGCCCGCCTCGCCCAGCGCTTCGAGGATGCGCCGCCGCTCGTGATCGCGGAGGTCGTGGCGACGCTCGCTCCAATCTGGCGGGTCCTCGCCGCGGAGCTCAGGCGTCAGCTCGTCGAGGGTCAGCTCCGGCCCCTCGCCCACGGCAAACGCGTACTCCATCACGTTCTGCAGCTCGCGGATGTTGCCCGGCCAGTGAAACGCGTGCAGCGCGTCCCACGCCGGCCCCGCGATGGCGGTGATCTGCCGCCCGCCCAGCGCGTTTCGCTGCCGGACGAAGTGCCACGTCAGCGCCGCGATGTCCCCCGTGCGCTCGACCAGCCGCGGCAAAAAGAGCGGCACCACGCGCAGCCGGTACATCAGGTCCATACGGAAGCGCCGCTCGGCCACGGCGCGCCTCAGCCCCGTGTGCGTCGCCGACAAAAAGCGCACGTCCACCTGCACGCTGTCGGTCGCGCCCAGCGGCGTGAAGACCTTCTCCTGGACCACGCGCAGCACGCGCGCCTGAACGTCCAGCGGCATGTCAGCCACCTCGTCGAGGAAGACCGTGCCCTGGTCCGCCCGCCGAAAGAGCCCCGGCCTGTCCCGAATCGCGCCGGTGAACGCGCCCTTGACGTGCCCGAACAGCTCGCTCGCCAGCATCTCCGAGCTCAACATCGCGCAGTTCACCGCCTGAAAGGGCGCCTCCGCCCGCGGCGACAGCCCATGCAGCGCCTGCGCCACCAGCTCCTTGCCCGTGCCGGACTCCCCCCGAATCAGCGTCGGCGCGTCGGTGCGGGCGACCCGGGTGACGAGCTCGAAGACCGCGCGCATCTCCGGCGCCACCGTGACGATCCCGTAGAAGTTGGTGGGCGCGTCGGCGGGGGGACGGTGCGGCGCGCGGGCCATGAGCGACTCCTGTTACAAAGTGTTGCGACAGAAGTCTGAACGACCTGCAACGTTTCGTCGAGGACCGACCCCACGAGCGCCCCCTCCGTCGCGCCGTCGCCTGAATCTATCAGCCTCTCAGCGTCGAGCGCACCCCTGGCACGGCCCGTGCACTCCAGCGCCGCACCATGCCCCCCCTCGCACCCGCCACCCGAGCCCCGTCGACCAGCCGCCCCTCGCTGCTGGAGCGCGCCATCCCCGCGGTCGGGTGGATGCGCGACTACCAGCGCGCCGATCTCCGCGGCGACCTCACCGCGGGCGTGACCACCGCGGTCCTCCTCGCCCCCCAAGCCATGGCCTACGCGACCCTGGCCGGCCTCCCCCCGGTGGTCGGCCTCTACGCCGCCACGCTGCCGCTGGCGGTGTACGCGCTCTTCGGCACCTCACGCCAGCTCGCCGTCGGCCCGGTCGCCACCGACTCGCTCCTGGTCGCCGCCATCCTCGCCGGCCTCGGCGCGGTCGCCACCACCGGCAGCCTCAGCCCCGTCGCCCTCGCCGCCATCCTCGCCCTCATGGTCGGCGCCCTCCAGCTCGTCATGGGCGGCCTCCGCATGGGTTTTTTGGCCAACTTCCTCTCGCAGCCCGTGCTGAGCGGCTTCACCTCCGCCGTCGCCCTGGTCATCGCCCTCAGCCAGGCCGGCCCGCTGCTCGGCCTCTCAAGCCCCGCCGGCGCCAACCCCCTCGAGACCGCCCGCGCCTTCGCCAGCGGTCTCCCGTCGGTCCACCCCGCCGCAGCCGTCATCGGCATCGGCAGCCTCATCGCGCTGTCGGCGCTGCGCCGCCTCGCCCCCCGCGCCCCCCGCGCCCTGATCGTCGTCGTCGCCGGCACCGTCGCCTCAGCGCTCCTCCACCTCGAGACCCTCGGCGTCCCCGTCGTCGGCGCCGTCCCCTCGGGCCTACCGACCGTCGACTTCTCGCCGCCCGACGCCGCCACGGCCACCGCACTCCTCCCCGGCGCCCTGACCCTCGCCTTCATCGGCTTCATCGAGGCCATCTCCGTCGGCCGCGTCCTCGCCTCCCGCCACGGCTACCGCACCCTCCCCAACCGCGAGCTCGCCGCCTTGGGCCTCGCCAACCTCTCCAGCGGCCTCACCGGCGGCTACCCCGTCACCGGCGGCTTCTCCCGCAGCGCCGTCAACAACGACGCCGGCGCCCGCACCCCGCTCGCCTCCCTGGTCACCGCCGCCCTCATGCTGCTGGTCCTCCTCTTCCTCACGCCGCTGCTCCACGACCTCCCCCGCCCCGCCCTCGCCGCCATCATCGCGTCGGCCACCGCCTCGCTGGTCGACACCCGCATCATCCGCTTGCTCTGGCGCGTAAAACGCTCCGATCTCGGGCTGCTGGCCCTCACCTTCGTCGCCACCATCGTCGTCGGCGTCCAGGAGGGCATCCTCATCGGCGTCACCGCGTCGATCCTGTGGTTCGTGGTGCGCTCGACCCGCCCCCACACCGCCATCCTCGGCCGGCTCCCCGGCACCGAGAGCTACCGCAACCTCGACCGCTTCCCCCAAGCCCAGCGCATCCCAGGCATGACCCTGGTGCGCGTCGACGCCCCCTTTTACTTCGGCAACGTCACCTTCCTCCGCGACACCGTGGCCCGCCTCCGCGACCAGTGCCCCGAGCGCCTGCGCGCGCTGGTCATCGACGCCTCCAGCATCAACGAGCTCGACTCGTCCGCCGCCTCCGCCCTCTTCGAGATCGCCGACGAGGCGGACACCTACGGCTTTGAGCTCTACTTCGCCGGCGCGAAGGGCCCCGTGCGCGACGTGATGCAGCGCTCGGGCTTTTGGGACCGCCTCGGCCACGATCGCTTCCACCTGAGCGTGCACGAGGCCGTCACCGCCGCGCGCGAGCACCTCGAATCCCGAGACGCCGTCAGCACCGCAGGCCTGCGCGGCCCGCCCGAATAGAGGCGCCCGGGACCTGGCAGACCCTCGCGTCCAGCGGCCTTCCCGCTCGACGATCGCCCGCGGACTCGCTATGTAAGCGCCTGCCATGGAAAACGCCTCCCAGATTCTGACCCGCCTCACCGCCGACGCCGAGCGCAGCGGTCAGCCCGGTCGCACCCGCCACATCGCCCTGGGCGAGGGCGTCATCGACGGCATCGCGCCCTGGTTGAACGCCCAGCACCCCGGCAAGATCGACGTCATCGTCGCCGACGCGCACACCTTCGAGGCCGCCGGCGCGCGGGTCGAGGCCGCGTTGACGCGCGGTGGCCGCCCGACCACCCACCTCATCCTCGATCCGCGCCCCGGCGACGACGAGCTGACCTGCGAGACCGGCGTCATCGAGGCGATGCGGACCTTTCTGCTGGCGTCAGACCGCTTCAACGCCATCGCGGTGGGCGCCGGCACGGTCTGCGACATCGTCAAGAGCGCGTCGACCAAGCTCGAGCGGCCCTGTCAGCTCGTCCCGACCGCCGCCAGCATGAACGGCTACACCTCGGGCATCGCCGCGGTCCTCGCAGACGGCGTGAAGCGCACCTGGCCGTGTCGCCAGGCCGAGGCGATCTTCGCCGACATCGACGTCATCCGCGCGGCACCCGCGGTGATGAACCAGGCCGGCTTCGGCGACCTCCTGAGCAAACCCTACAGCCACGCGGACTGGCTGCTCTCACACCTCGTCCGCGGCGTGTCCTACTCCGACGAGGCCGCCAAGCTGCTCGACGAGGCCTGGCGCCAGATGGTCGCGCGCGCCGACGGCATCGGGAAGGGCGAGTCCGACGCCACCCGCGTGCTCATGGAGACCATCTTGGTCAGCGGCTTCTCCATGGCCATCGCCGGCTCGTCAGCACCCGCGTCCGGCGGCGAGCACCTCATCAGCCACTACTGGGACATGGAAGAGCACTGCCAGGACCGCGGCGTGCGCGCGCTGCACGGCACCCAGGTCGGCATCGGGACCCTGGTCTCCGGCCGCCTCATCGAGAAGCTCCTGGCGCTCGATCCCTCGGCGATCGACCCGGAGGCGGCCGCAACGCGCCGCGCCGACCCCTCCTGGATCGAACAGATCGACGCGGACCACCCGCTG
>CAZNZH010000430.1:0-5405 GCA_964577445.1 uncultured Myxococcales bacterium | reverse complement strand
TGCGAGCGAAGGACTCGCTGCGCCGCTCGACCCGGTGCGCGCGGTAGCCTTCCGGGGCGGTCAGGGTCCGCTCGCCTTTGAGCGTCAGCACGTCGCGGTGGATGGTCAGGTCGAGGTTTTCCTCTTTGTAGCCGGGCACTTCGACGGTCAGCATCAGCTCGGAGCCGGCGTCGTAGAGCGCGGCACGGGCGGTGTCACCGTGGCGGGTGACCTCCGTGACCGTGGCGTCGTTGAGGGCCCGATCCATCCGCCGCCGGATCGCGTCCACGACGGCGAGGGTCCGGTCGAAGTCGTTATAAGGCATGAACATGGCTGAATCCTCCGTGGTTCGCGGGCGCAACGCGGCCCCTGCGGGTCGCCGATGCGCCGATGGATCCGCAGCGGGTTCGAGGTCCGCTGCGCGTCGCTGAGGGGCCGGTTTGGGGGGCCGACCGCCGCGCGACGGGAGGACGATAAGCACGAATCCCGACGGTCAAGGGGGCGGTGGCGCGCTCGAGATTACCTTTGAGATCATGATCTTGCGTGCGTCGGTCGCCGGACCGCGGCGCGACCAGATGTCGGCGGTGGGCCCGCGCAGCAGCAGCTCCCAAGCGGGGCTCTCGGGCAGGGCACCGCGGCGCCGCACCAGCAGGTCGATGCCGTAGCGCTGAAACGCGGCCTCGGCGACGGCGAGGCGCTGCGACGGGCGCTCGTCGGCGCGCAGCAAGGCGCCGACGTCGGGGGCGAAGGTGATGCGGCCGTCGCTGGCCACCGTGGAGCCGGGGTAGAGCGTGTAGAGGAGGTAGCCGCCCCAGTCGGTCTCGTTCCAGATGCGGGCGTGGACGCCGGCGCGGGCGAGGACGCGGGCTTCGGCGACGGGGAAGAGGCCGGGGCTGAGGGTGGTGGTCCAGGGGTTGGTCTGGGCCCAGCGGGGCAGGACGTGGGCGGTGAGGACGGCGGCGAGGGCGAGGGCGGTGGCGACGGCCAGGAGCCGGGGGCGCCAGATTCGTGAGGTAAATGCTCGCAGCTCGGGGGCGAGCAGCAGCAGGGTGAAGGCGGTGTAGTAGCTGAGGCGGACCATGACGACGGCGCCGAACGCGAGGCCGGCGGCGGCGAGCAGCGTGGGCCAGCGCTCGCGTGGGGGGCGGGTCGAGGCGGCCAGGATGACGGCGAGGGGGGCCAGCCAGGGGAGCAGGCCTTGGGCCCAGGCGTAGGTGGGGCCGCTTGACGAGGCGGCCGCGGAAAACCAGCTCCAGGAGGGCTTGAGCTCGGGGACGAAGGGCAGCCAGCGATCCTGGATGCTCAGCACGTGCGCGATGCCGGCCGCGGCGCCGGGTGCCAGGAGCACGCCCAGGGTGCCGAGGGCCAGGGTGGTGGCGGCGAAGCGGCGGTCGGCCCGCGTCGGCCCGGCGACCAGCACGGTGCCGACCACGGCGAGCAGCCACAAGGCACCCATCGCGTGAAAGAAGCTCCAGAGGATGCAGACCGCGAAGACGCCCAGGCGCGCGCGGGCCGGGTCTTGGCGCCAGCTCCCGGCGGCCAGGGGCAGCAGGACGCCGACCTCGAGCAGGAGGTTGACGGCGTGGGGGCGCATGCGGATGCGCTCGTCGAACAAGACCAGCGCGATGGCCAAGATGAGGGCGGCCGCGGGGTAGCTCCGCGTGGCGCGGTGGGCGCGGACGGCGAGCCAGGTCAGGGCGAGGGCGAAGATGCCGGCGTGAAAGACCCGGAGGAGGTCGAGGCCGCCCCAGCGGTCGAGCAGCGCCACCAGCAGCTCGTAGCCCAACTGAAACGGGGCCCAGGCGGCGTCCGGGTGGGCGGCCGAGAAGAGGTCGGTGGTGGGCACGCCGTTCGCGAGGACCTCGCGGCCGATGGCGACGTGGAAGAAGACGTCGATGCCCCAGGCCGGGCGCAGGCACCACGCGAAGAGCGCCACGAAGACGGCGCCGGCGGTGGCGATCGGTCCCCAGCCCGCAGCAGCACGGCCCGCCGGGTCTCTCACACGAGACCCAGCTCGCGGGACGCGCGCTCGCCCTCGGGGGTGCCGGCGTAGATGAAGCGACGCACCCAGGGATCGGGGTTCGACCGGACCTGTTCAGGCGTCCCGTACGCGCGGATTTCGCCGCGATGCAACATCGCGACGCGGTCGCCGATACGGAAGGCGGAGGCCATGTCGTGGCTGACCACCAGCGAGGTGATGTCAAAGAGCTGCTGCGCCTCGACGATCATGTCGTCGACGTAGCGGGTCATGATCGGGTCCTGGCCCGTGGTGGGCTCGTCGTAGATCATGATCTCGGGCTTGGTCACGATGGCGCGCGCAAGCCCGACGCGCTTTCGCTGGCCGTTGGAGATCGACGACGGCTGGCGATCGGCGATGTCGGTGATCCGGAGCTGCTCCATCATGGCGTCGGTCTCGCGGCGCACGTCGGCGCGCTTCATCCCGCGCTCCCACAGCGGAAACGAGACGTTCTCGCGGACGCTGAGCGAATCCAGCAGCGCGGCGCCCTGAAAGAGCATGCCGAACCGGGTCCGCAGGGCGAGCATGGCGTCGGTGTCCAGCGTGGCGAGGTCGGTGCCGAAGATCTTCACGACCCCGGAGTCCGGCCGGAGCAGCCCGATGACGTGCTTCATGAACACGGACTTGCCGCTCCCGGAGCCCCCGATGAGCACCGTGATGGAGTGCCTGGGCATGGCGATGGAGACGCCGGTGAGGACCTTGTGCTCGCCGAAGCTCTTGTGCAGGTCGATGACCTCGACCGCGGGGATCTCGCCCTCAGGTACGGCCGCGGAGGGGGGCTCGACCGCCTGGACGTCGGCCGCCGCGCCCGCCTCGACGCCGCCGCTCCAGCCGCCCAGACCGCGGATGCGGTCAGCACCTTCGAAGAAGACCTTCACGATGGCGGCGTCGCTCTTCAGCACCTCGTCGACGCTGCCGTAGGCGACGATCTTGCCGCCGTCCAGCATGGCGATGCGGTCGGCCAGCCGCAGCGTGGAGGTCATGTCGTGGCTGATGACGACCGAGGTGATGCCGTAGCGCTCGCGCGTCTTGACGATCATGTCGTCGACGAACTCGATCATGACCGGGTCGAGGCCCGTGGTGGGCTCGTCGAAGAGCACGACCTCGGGGTTGGAGACCACGGCGCGGGCCAAGCTGACGCGCTTCTTCATGCCGCCGGACAGCTCGCTGGGCATCTTGGCGCCGGCGTCCGCCAGATCCAGCAGCTCGAGCAGCTCACGCACCAGCGGCGCGATCTCGCGCCACCGCATGGACGTATTCTCGTAGATGGGAAACGCGATGTTCTCGTGGACCGTGAACGAGTCCATCAGCGCGTAGCTCTGAAACATCATGCTGACGCGCTTTCGCAGCTCGATGAGCTGCCGCACGCTGAGGCTGCGCGTGTCCTGGCCGAAGAGCTCGACCGTCCCCTCGTCGGGCAACAGCAACCCGTTCATCAGCTTGAGCAGCACGCTCTTGCCCGAGCCCGACTGCCCGCAGATGACCGTCGTGAGGCCTGTGTGGATGTCGAGATCGAGCCCGTCGAGCACGACGAGCTCGCCAAAGCGCTTCACCACGCCCCGCAGGCGAATGACGGGCTTTTCGGGATCTCGCGGCCAGCGTACGACGTCGGGCAGGAGATAGTTTTTCCGCTCCGCCTGGGCCTCGCTCACATCCCCTCGCCGAGCGCCCGCAGGGCCTCGTCGTCGTCCGCGCCGGGCACCGCGAACCCGAACTCCTTGCGCAGACGCGAGCGAAACTCCTTCTTGTCGATGGACTTCTCGTAGGCGTCGAGCATCTCGACCGTGCCGTCGTGGATCGCCTGCATCAGGGCGTCGTCCATGGCGCGCATGCCCTGGGACTTGCCCATCTGGATGTAGTTGGTGACCTGATGGGTCTTGCCGTCGCGGATGAGCGTGCCCAGGGCCGGCGAGCCGAAGAGCACCTCAAGGGCCGCGAAGCGCCCGCCGCCTTTGCGGCGCACGAGCTGCTGCGCCAACACGCCGCGCAGGGTGTCGGCCAGCACGCCGCGGATGTTCGACTGCTCGTCGGCCGGGTAGGCGTTGATGATGCGGTCCATCGCCTTGCCGGCCGAGTTGGTGTGCAGCGTGCCGATGACCAGGAGCCCCGTCTCGGCGGCCTGAAGCGCGGCGGTGATGGTCTCGAGGTCGCGCATCTCGCCGACCAGCACGACGTCGGGGTCCTCGCGCATGGCCGCGTGCAGCGCCGAGGAGAAGGATTGCGTGTTGTTGCCGACCTCGCGCTGGGTGATGATCGACAGCTTCCCCGGATGCACGAACTCGATCGGGTCCTCGATGGTGATGATGTGGGCCTTGCGGTGCGTGTTGATCTCGTCGGTGATGGCCGCCATGGTCGTCGACTTGCCGGAGCCGGTCGGCCCCGTGACCAGCACCAGCCCGCGCTCGAAGCGTGCGAATCGATAGGTCACCTCGGGCAGCCCGAGCTGCTCGATGGTCAGGATCTTCGACGGGATCTGCCGAAAGACCGCGCCCGAGCCCCGGTTCTGCCGGAAGATGTTCACTCGGAAGCGCGCGAGGCCGTCAACCGCGTAGGCGAAGTCCACGTCGCCGGTCTCCTGGAAGGCCTTCCAGAGATCGGGGGGGGTGATCTGGCCGATGTAGCCCTCGAAATCGCGCGCGTGGAGCGTCCGGTAGCGGATGGGCTCGATGTCGCCGTGCAGGCGCAGCATGGGCGGGTTGCCGACGGCGAAGTGCAGGTCGCTGGCCCCGCTGTCGCACATCAGATGCAAGAAGCGATCGATACGATTGGTGAAGGTCCCGCGGCCGCTGCTGACGGGATCAGCCATCGATGCCCTCCAGGAACGCGGCGCTCACGAGCGGCTCGAACTCGTCTTTGACCCGGGCGCGCATGTAGGCGACCTCCGCGGTGATGAGCCCGCGGCCGACGAGGTCCAGCAGGCCGTCGTCGAAGGGCATCATGCCGACCTTCTTGCCGATGGTCATCAGCGACGGGATGAGCGTCATCTTGTTGTCGCGGATGAGGTTCGACAGCGCTGGCGTCACCACGAGCAGCTCGAAGTTGGCGACCTGCCCCTGCCCGTCCGCGCGGGGAAGCAGCGCCTGGTTGATGACGGTCTTCAGCGTCTCGCTGAGCATGATGCGGATCTGCGCCTGCTCGCGCGCCGGGAACGAATCGATCAGGCGGGTGACGCATTTGGGCGCCGAGGTCGTGTGCATGGTCGCGATGACCAGGTGACCGGTCTCGGCGGCCGTGATCGCCAGGCGCATCGTCTCGGCGTCGCGCATCTCGCCGACCACGATGACGTCGGGGTCTTCGCGCAGCGCGGCGCGCAAGGCCACCGGAAAGCTGCGCGTGTGCATCCCCATCTCGCGCTGGTTGATCAGCGAGTTCTTATAGGGGTGTGAGTACTCGATGGGGTCTTCGAGGG
>CAZNZH010000429.1:0-5441 GCA_964577445.1 uncultured Myxococcales bacterium | reverse complement strand
CGTGCACCGACGACACCTGCGAAGCCGGGCAGTGCGTGAACTCGGTCAAGGACTCGGGCTTCTGCGACGACGCGGATCCCTGCACCGCCAACACCGTGTGCAGCGCGGGCGTTTGCGGCGGCGGGACCTTCCAGTGCGCGTGTACCTCGGACGCCAACTGCAAGGTTTTTGACGACGGCAACGCCTGTAACGGCATATGGAAATGCGTCTCAAACATCTGCGAACCGGCGCCGGGCTCCGAGATCACGTGCAGCGACCCGAACCCGTTCGACTGCATCGACGTCGCGTGCAACACGGCGACGGGCGCCTGCACCGAGACGATCCGCGCAAAGGGGATGGCGTGCAACGACGGCAGCGTCTGCACGACGGCGGACGTCTGCGACGCGTTCGGCGGGTGCGCGGGCGTGGACACCGTGAAATGTGACGACCCGAATCCCAATGATTGCGAGGTGATAGCGTGTGATCCGAAGCTCGGCGCGTGTGTGGCGAAGCCCAAGGCGGACGGCGCGGCCTGCACCGACGACGACGCGTGCACCACGGGCGATGCGTGTGTGGCGGGGGCGTGTCATGGCGCCCGGATCAACTGCGACGACGGTAAGCCGTGCACCGTGGACACCTGCTCGTCGACCAGCGGGTGCCAAAACGCGCCGGCTTTCGGGGCGTGCGACGACGGCGACCCGTGCACGGGCGGCACGATCTGCGTCAACAGCATCTGCCAGAACGGCATGGACATCTGTGGCTGCGCGGTCCACTCGGACTGCGACTTCTTGGAGAGCGGCGACCTGTGTGGTGGCGACTGGAAGTGCGTCACCGGGCACTGCCAGCTCGACCCGGGCACGGTGGTCACGTGCCCCGCCTCGCCGAACCCTTGCGTGGTCGCGACCTGCGCGAACGGGACCTGCTCGGATGTGCCGGTGGCCGACAACGAGCCGTGCAGCGACGGCGACGCGTGCACCGTGGATGATGCGTGCGTCGCGGGCGTGTGCGTGAGCGGCGAGCCGCTGTGCGACGACAAGAACCCTTGCACCACCGACACCTGCGACGCCGGCGCGGGGACCTGCACCCACGTGAGGAAGGCCGACCAGACCATCTGCGATGACCGCAACGCGTGTAACGGCGTAGATAGCTGCCAGTTTGGCGTCTGCGTGTCGGGGACGGCCGCGGTCTGCGATTGCGTCGACGACGCCGACTGCGCCGCCTTCGACGACGGCGACCTCTGCAACGGGAGCCTGCTGTGCTCAAGCGGCAAGTGCGTCATCAACCCCCAGAGCGTGGTCGTGTGCCCGCTCGACCCCTCGGGCTGCGCGCCGCAGACCTGCGATCCGCTGACCGGAAGCTGCGGCGCGAGCGTGCGGCCCAACGGCACCCCATGTAACGACGGAGATCCCTGCACCGTCTCCGACCGCTGCGAGGCGGGCGTCTGCGCCGGCACCGCGAAGACCTGCGACGACTCCAACCCGTGCACCAGCGACGCGTGCGCGCCGTACTTCGGCTGCGTGCACGCCGCCATCGCGGGGCCGTGCGACGACGGCAACCCGTGCACCATCGACGAGGTCTGCACGGGCGGCGCGTGTGTTGGAGTGCCGAACACCTGCGACGACGGCAACCCTTGCACGAAGGACGAGTGCCTCGCCAGCCAAGGGTGCCGCTACACCAACGAGTCGGCGAGCAAGGCCTGCGACGACGGCAACCCGTGCACCTCCGGGGACCGCTGCGGCGGCGGCAAGTGCAACCCCCTAAGCCAACTCTGCGGGTGCACGAACGTCTCGCAGTGCACGCCGAACCTGTGCCTGGGGCCGGTCGCGTGCGTGGCGGGCCAGTGCATCTACGACTCCGCGGCGAAGGTGACGTGCCCGAAGGACACCGCGTGCGCGAGCTTCGCGTGCGAGCCGGCGACCGGCGCGTGCGTGGAGACACCGGCCGCCGACGGCGCGGGCTGCAGCGACGGCAACGTGTGCACCACCGGTGACTCCTGCGTGGGCGGGCAGTGTGTGTCCACCGGCACGACCTCGTGCCAAGGAAACCCCAGCCCGTGCATCCAGGCGGTCTGCGACCCCATCGCCGGCTGCCAGGATACGCAGGTGGCGGCGAGCTGCGATGACTCCCAGTCGTGCACCATCGACGACCAGTGCGTCGCCGGCGCGTGCCGGGGCATCCCGGCGGCGTCGCCCCACGACGCGTTCGACACCGGCGACCTGACGGCCTGGACCTTCGCGACCACCGCCGAGGACGTGCAGTGGCAGCTCACGGGCGCGCGGAAGTCGTCGCCGCCGCTGGCGCTGGGTGTCTTCGACGCGGACAAGGGCAGCCTGGCCGACGCCGGGGGCGCCTGGGTGGCGACGGCGACGCGGGTGGCCGCCGAGGTGCCGGTCGGGCTGCCGGCGGGCGTCGCGACCCTGCGACTGCTGCTGCGCATGGACGTGGGCGAGACGACCTGCTTTCGGGCGCTGGTCGACGACGCGCTGGTCTTCGAGCGCTGCGCGGCGACCACGGGCTTCATCCCGGTGAACGTCTCGCTCGGCGACGCCGGGGGGAAAGACGTGGTGCTTCAGCTTGAGGTCGAAGAGACCTCGGCCACCTCGACCGGGACCGGCGTCTACGTCGATGACGTCATCTTCGACTGGGCCTGCCTGCTCAAATGACCCTCGCAGTGAGAGAGCCGATGCTGCTTTGCCGAACGAGACTGCAAGCTGGGGCACCCCGCCTGGGGGTGCTGGTCGTGGCGCTGGGGTGCGCGCTGGCCGCGGCGGGACCAGCGCGAGCCGCGTCGATCAACGTCCAGGCCTTTCAGCCGTCGCCAACGGCGGGCGACCTGCTGAGCGTCATCACCACGCGCACCGACAGCGCGATGGGCCTCAGCGTGGGCATGGCCCTGCACTTTACGCAGGGCGCCCTGGGCTTCGTGGGCTCGCACCCGAGCTCGAACCAGACCCTGGTCGAGAAGACCGTCGACTCGCGCATCATGGCCGAGATCCTGGCGGGCTTTACGCCCATCGAGCGCCTGCAGGTGGGCTTGGCGATCCCGCTGATCTTAGCCGGCACGACGAGCGCGCAGCACTTCAGCAGCGCGGGCGACACCAGCGGGTTCGCCATGGGCGAGATCCGCCTGTCGGTGAAGGGCATCGCGGTGCGCGAGAAGGTGTTCGGCCTCGGCTTCGAGGGCTCGCTGACGCTGCCGACCGCCAACGAGGACAGCCTCGCGGGCAACGGATTTGGCGGCGGCGTCCGCATCGTCCCCGACTTCCAGATCGGCCGCGTCTTGCTCTCGCTGAATATCGGCGCGTACTTCCGAGCGGGGAAGGCGACGATCAGCGCCAGCGACGGGATCGACACGACCACGCTGCTCTCGGTCGGCAACGAGCTGACCGCGGGGCTCGGCGGCGAGATCCGGATCATCGATCCCCTCGCCATCATCGGCGAGGTCTACATGCGCACCGCGCTCGACGACCCCTTCGGCAGCGACGGCAATAACCAGCTCGAGGGCATGGCGGGCCTGCGCTGGCGCCCCATCGAGCAGGTCGCCATCACGGCGGGGGCAGGGGGCGGGACCCCGATCTTTGAGGGGTACGGGACCTCGCGGCTGCGGGTCTTCGCCGACGCGCGCTGGAGCTGGGGGCCGACCGCGGACACCGACGGTGACGGCATCCCGGATCGGCTGGACCAGTGCCCGATCCTCCCGGAAGACCATGACGGGTTCGAGGACGAGGACGGCTGCCCGGACCCCGACAACGACGGCGACGGCATCCTCGACGCGGAGGACCGCTGCCCCAACGAAGCCGAGGACATGGACGGGTTCGAAGACGAGGACGGCTGCCCGGACCCCGACAACGACGGCGACGGCATCCCCGACGACCGCGACCGCTGCCCCAACGAAGCCGAAGATCCCGACGGGTTCGAGGACGAGGACGGCTGTCCGGACCCCGACAACGACGGCGACGGCATCCCGGACGCCGAAGATCGCTGCCCGGATGAGCCCGAGACCTTCAACGGTTACGCGGACGAGGACGGCTGCCCCGACTTCCCGGGGGTGCACGCCGACGGCGACCGCATCGTGCTGGCCGACCCCATCCCCTTCGACGCCAAGAGCGACCAGCCGTCACCCAAGGCGTTCGAGATGCTCCGCAACCTGGCGCGCTTCATCTTGGCGAACCCGGCCTACAAGCGCGTCCGCATCGACGTCCACGTCGGCGGCAAGGAGAAGGCCGCGGCGGCCCTACAGAGCGCCAGCCAAAAGCGCGCCGAGGCCTTGGCTCGCTTCCTGATCATCGAGGGCGTGCCCCCGCACCGGCTCGAAGCGGTCGGGCTCGGGATCACCAAGCCCGTCGCCGACAACAAGTCCAGCGAAGGGCGCGCGGCCAACGAGCGGGTGGAGATCTTCATCCAGCGCTAGGCGGGCAGAGGCAGGCCGGCGCCGGCGCCTCGAAAGCCCGCTGCGACGCCGCGGCTCCTGTGATAGCGTCCCCGACCCCTGCAAATGCTCGCGGGGGGAGGGGGCGCATCGTGTCTGGACGACTGGTGGAGGAGCTGAGCCGGCGCGCTGCGCGAGGGATGAACGCGGCGTTTGGCGCTGACGCGGACCCGGAGGTGCGGCCGACGAACGACCCGCGCTTCGGCGACTACCAGATAAACGGCGTGCTCCCCCTGGCGCGGCGTCTGGGTGAAAATCCGCGAAAGCTCGCCGAGCGCTTGTTGGCCAGCCTCGACCTCGGCGACATGTGCCTCGCCCCCGAGATCGCCGGCCCGGGCTTCATCAACCTGCGCCTGGACCCGGCGTACATCGCGCGCCAGGCGGGCCACATCGCGGTCGATCCGCGGGCCGGCATCAGCCCGGTCGAGCGCCCGGAGTCGGTCGTCGTCGACTTCTCGAGCCCCAACGTCGCCAAGCGCATGCACGTGGGGCATCTGCGGTCGACCATCATCGGCGACGCGCTGGTCCGTACGCTGCGTTTCCTTGGGCACTCGGTGGTCGGCGACAACCACGTCGGCGACTGGGGCACGCAGTTCGGGATCCTCTTGTGGGCCTGGGAGCGCCACGCGGACGAGGCCGCGTTCGAGCGCGACGCCATCGGTGAGCTCGAGCGGCTCTACAAGCTGGGCAGCGAGGCGTCGAAGGCCTCGCCCGAGGTCGCGGCCGCGTGCCGGGCGGAGCTGGCGGCGCTTCAGGGCGGTGACCCCGCGCGGCTGGCGCAGTGGGATCGCTTCGTGGCCGTCTCGCGGGCCGACGCGGAGGCGATCTACGCGCGGCTGGGCGTCAGCTTCGACGCCTGGCACGGGGAGAGCTTCTTTCACGACCGCCTGGCCGGTGTGGTCGAGCGGCTACAGGAGCGCGGCTTGGCGCGCGAGAGCGAGGGCGCCATCGCGGTCTTCTTCGACGAAGAGAGCGACCTCGGGTCCACACCCTTTCTCGTCCAGAAGTCCGATGGCGCCTACCTCTACGCCAC
>CAZNZH010000428.1:0-5446 GCA_964577445.1 uncultured Myxococcales bacterium | reverse complement strand
CCAAGGCTGCGGCCGACGCCAAGGCCAAGGCTGCGGCCGACGCCAAGGCCAAGGCTGCGGCCGACGCCAAGGCCAAGGCTGCGGCCGACGCCAAGGCCAAGGCTGCGGCCGACGCCAAGGCCAAGGCTGCGGCCGACGCCAAGGCCAAGGCTGCGGCCGACGCCAAGGCCAAGGCTGCGGCCGACGCCAAGGCCAAGGCTGCGGCCGACGCCAAGGCCAAGGCTGCGGCCGACGCCAAGGCCAAGGCTGCGGCCGACGCCAAGGCCAAGGCTGCGGCCGACGCCAAGGCCAAGGCCGAAAAAGCAGCCGCGACCAAGGAAAAAGCAGCCGCGACCAAGGAAAAAGCAGCCGCGACCAAGGAAAAAGCGGCCGCGACCAAGGAAAAAGCAGCCGCGACCGAGGAAAAGGCGGCCGCGGCGCCCTCCAAAGAGGCCGCGGACCCCAAGCCCGGGGGCGACTCGACCGCCAGCGGCGACAAGGCGGAGAGCCAGCAGGCGATGACTCTGGGCATGGCGGCGTACAAGGCCGGCAACTACCCGCTCGCCGCCGCCTACTTCGCGAAGGCCCGGAAACTCGACAGCTCCAATCCCCTCGCTGCGAAGTACCTCGGGCTGGCCCACGAAAAGATGGCCGAGTAGCCACCCCTGTCGCTGGGGGCCGCCGCTCGCCCGCCGCGACGCCACGCGGGGCACGACGAGAGCCACATCGATGAGTCGCCCGCTGCACGACCCCACGCCGCACGCCGCTCGCCGCGGTCGCACAGCCGCGCGGCCGGACCGCTGATGGCCAGGCCCCCCACCTCCGGCGCCGCTCGACGCATGGCCACCGCGGTCGCCTGGACCAGCGTCCTCGCCCTCTTCGCCCTGCTGGTGCTCGAGGGTTGGGAGCTCGTCCACACCCCCGCCCTCCGCGTGGGGCTGCTCGCCCTGGTCATCCTCGCGGTCCTCCTGAGCACATGGCAGCAGGCCCTCCGCTTCGTCAACGCCAGCCGCCGCCTCCGCTTCCTCGCCCGCGCTGCCCCCGAGACCGCGCTGCTCGTCCTGCTCGGCTTCACCCTCAGCCGCCCCGGCCTCTGGGCCGCCCTCGCCTTCGCCCGCCAATCCATCGTCGTCGCCCGCCTCGCCACCAGCACCGAGCGCTACCGACGCTTCATGGAATCCCTTCAGGCCCGCCCCGCCCAGATGCTCGCCCTCTCCTTCATGGCCATCATCGGCGTCGGCTCCCTCCTCCTCACCTTCCCCCGCGCCACCACCGACGGCCTCGGCGCCGGCTGGGTCGACGCCCTCTTCACCGCCACCTCCGCCACCTGCGTCACCGGCCTCGCCACCCTCAACACCGTCGCCGACTCCTTCGCCGACGCCTCCCGCCAGACCTTCAGCCCCTTCGGCCAGGCCGTCATCCTCCTCCTCATCCAGGTCGGCGCCCTCGGCATCATGACGCTCTCCGCCGCCACCATCATCCTCGCCGGCCGCCGCCTCTCCATGCGCAGCGCCCGCCTCATGCAGGAGATCCTCGACGAGAGCTCCACCAGCGCCCTCAAATCCGCCATCCGCTCCATCTTCCTGATGACCTTCGCCGTCGAGCTCATCGGCGCCGCCGCCCTCTACCCCCGCTTCGCCGAGCTCACCGACAGCCCCCTCAACGCCGTCTGGCTCTCGGTCTTCCACGCCATCAGCGCCTTCTGCAACGCCGGCTTCTCGCTCTTCGGCGACAGCCTCGCCTCCCACCGCGGCGACCTCTGGCTCAACGCCGTCATCGCCGCCCTCATCATCCTCGGCGGCCTCGGCTTCACCGTCATCACCGCCCTCATCGCCCCCAAGACCTGGCGCCACGGCGGCACCGGCTTCTGGCGCTCACTCCCGCTCCAAGCCCGCCTCGTCCTCATCATGACCGCCATCCTCCTCACCGTCGGCACCATCTCCTTTTACTTCTTCGAGTTCGACCACAGCCTCGCCGGCCTCCCCGTCCGCGAAAAGCTCATCGCCAGCGCCTTCCAATCCGTCTCCTTCCGCACCGCGGGCTTCAACACGGTCGATCTCGGCGCCATCTCCCGCCCCATGCTCCTCATCGGCTGCCTCCTCATGTTCATCGGCGCCAGCCCCGGCTCCACGGCCGGCGGCGTCAAGACCACCACCGTCGCCATCCTCTTCATGAGCATCCGCGCGTCCTTCATGGGCCACGCCCACGTCGAGGTCGGCCGCCGCACCATCCCCCCCACCGTCATCACCCGCTCCGTCTCCATCGTCATCATGGCCGGCACCGCCCTCCTCATCGGCTTCATCGCCCTGCTGATCACCCAGCCCCACATGGCCTTCGACGCCCTCCTCTTCGAGACCATCAGCGCCCTCGCCACCGTCGGCCTCTCCATGGGCGTCACCCCCCACCTGACCGCCATCGGCAAGCTGATCCTCGTCTGCCTCATGTTCGTCGGCCGCGTCGGCCCCCTCACCGTCGCCTTCGCCGCCGGAAACGCCACCGGCCAAGCCTACCGCGGCTTCCGATACGTCGAGGGCAAGGTCATCGTTGGCTGATCGCCCCCCGCCCCAAATGTGGCATCCTCTGCCGCGCGCCATCTCCGATTCGCAAGGAGCTCACTGGTGAATCGCTACGCAGTCATCGGCCTCGGCCGCTTCGGCGCCAAGGTCGCCCAAGTCCTCGCCGACCACGGCGCCGAGGTCCTCGCCATCGACAACGACGTCGCCGCCGTCGACGCCATGCGCAGCTCGGTCGACCAGGCCATGGTCCTCAACGCCACCGACGAGGTCGCCTTCCGCGCCTCCGGCGTCGAGGACGTCGACACGGTGGTCGTCGCCATCGGCCGCCACCTCGAGGTCTCCATCGTCGTCACGGCCCAGCTCGTCCGCATGGCCGCCCCCCACATCATCGCCCGCGCCTCCAGCCCCATCCAGGAGCAGATCCTCCGCCTCATCGGCGCCCACGAGGTCGTCAACCCCGAGGTCGCCATGGGCGAGAGCGTCGCCCGCCGCCTCGTCGCCCCCGAGCTCCGCGACCGCCGCATGCTCCCCACCGGCCACGAGTTCGTCGAGCTCGCCGCCCGCCCCAGCCAGCTCGGCCACACCCTCAGCGAGCTCGACATCCCCGGCCGCTACGGCCTCCGCCTCCTCGCCGTCCGCAAGCACCGCCCCAGCGTCGACGACCACGGCCGCAACATCTACCTCGACGACCTCCTCGCCGACCCCGACCCCTCCACCGTCATCGAAGACGGCGACGTCCTCGCCGTCGTCGGCACCGACGCGCAAGTCCGCGCTTTAACTCGCGAACGATGATGCGCTGGTTCCGAGAACACTGGACCCGTCGCCGCGCCGGCGTCCGCACCCGCCTGGCCCTGATGCTGGTCGGCGTGCTCTTCCTGGTCGTCCTCCAGACCGTCCTCGCCGTCAGCTACACCCGCGACCTCTTCACCCAGTCCCAGCGCATCAAGAGCCTCGCCGTCACCAGCGCCTCCCTCGACCGCATCCGCGCCCGCGTCTACCAAGCCCTCGACGCCAACACGAGCTCCGGCACCGACGAGCAGCTCGAGCGCCTCGCCCGCTCCGCCTCCGAAGCCCGCGACACCGCCAGCGCCGAGCCCACCCTCCGCCCCCGCCTCGAGTCCCTCGCCGAGAGCCTCGACGCCCACGGCGCGCTGATCCGCGACGCCGCCCACGCCGACATCCAACCCGCCCCCGCCTCCCCCCTGGTCGCCGGGCTGCTCTCCTGGCGCGAGGCCATCGAGACCGACAGCCTCAAGTGGCTCGAGCTCCACCCCAACGCCACCCTCGCCGAGACCACCGAGGAGCTCATCCGCGTCCGCGAGCAGGTCGACCGCATCCCCGACCTCGTCATCGCCCCCGGCCTCTCCGCCCAGCTCTGGCTAGCCGCCGCCCTCGGCGCCGCCCACCGCTTCGACGCGGACACCCTCTCCGAGAGCGCTGACCGCGTCCGCTTCGACCTCGCCATCTCGCGGCAGGACGTCTCATCGGCCTACTCCCAAGCCAGCCTCGCCATCGGCCACACCGTCGAGAGTGCCGACCGCTACCTCATCACCCTGGTCCTCCTCACCCTCGTCTACATCGTCGTCCTCGTCTTCATCGTCCCCGAGCGCCTCGTCGCCCCGCTGCGCCACCTCTCCTCGGTCGTCCACCGCGTCACCCTCGGCCGCTACGACGTCCGCGCCCCCACCGACTACCGCGACGAGTTCGGCTCCTTCGGCGAGAGCTTCAACCACATGCTCGACCAGGTCCTCGCCTTCGACGACCTCAAGCGCGAGCGCATCTACCAGGACCGCGCCCGCATCGCGCGCCTCGCCGACCTCATCGCCGACCCCATCGCCATGGTCGACACCCGCCTCCGCCTCAGCCTCGCCAACCGCCCCTTCCGCAAGCTCTTCGCCATCGCCGACGGCTACGAAGACACCGACATCCGCGACCGCCTCGACCCCGGCGACACCAGCGAGCTCGGCCGCGCCCTCGAAGCCGCGCTGCGCCGCCACCGCCCGGTCCGCCGCCTCCCCGTCTCCGTCACCAGCCGCCTCGGCACCCACGACCTCGCCCTCACCATCGAGCCGGGCCGCGACAGCGCCGGCCGCATCGCCTACCTGCTCCTGCGCTTCGAGCCCCGCGTCACCACCTAGAGACCCGGGCCGCCCGCTCTCTTCGCCCTCGCTCGGATCCCCCTCCTTTGGACCCCAGCCTCCGCCACCCGCTATGCTCCCCCCATGATCCCAAAGCCCCTCCTCGCGGCCGCCCTCCTCCTCGCCGCCGCCTCACCCTCCGCGGCCATGACCGTCGTCGACGCCCCCCTGGCCACGCTCGCCGCCGAGGCCGACCTCATCGTCCACGCCCAGGTCATCTCCCGCACGCCCGAGCGCGTCCCCGGCCACGGCCACGCCATCCGCACCCGCCACCAGCTCGTCGTCTGGGACGTCCTCGCCGCCCGCGCGACCCCGCGCCTCACCCTCGACGGCCCCCTGCCCCGCCTCGACGTCCTCCTCCCCGGCGGCACCCTCGGCGACCTCACCACCGCCGTCCCCGGCGTCCCCGCGCTGCGCCCCGGCGACGAGGTCGTCCTCCTCCTCACCGACACCCCCTGGGGCTACCAACCCCTCGGATACTCCGCCGGCACCTGGCAAATCGACGCCCTCGGCCGCGCCCACCGTCCGCCGCCCATGCCGGCCGCCCCGCTCCGCCCGCTCTCTGCAGACGCCCTCACCACCCAGCTCCTCAAGGCCACCCCCAGAGCCCCGCGACCCCCCCCCGCGACGTCGCCCACAGGGCGACGGGCAGCGCGCCAGCCAAAAGGCCAATGCCGCCGGTCCGCGCAATAACCGCCGTGTGCATCGACCGTTCGTTTGGTCGGTCGCCAACAAACCAACGCGAGGCGGGGTGGGCCAGCTGGCGGTCAACCAAGACCGCGACCGTCCTGTAGTGCGCATCCGGAATCAGCA
>CAZNZH010000427.1:0-5453 GCA_964577445.1 uncultured Myxococcales bacterium | reverse complement strand
AAGCTCCGCGAGGTCCGTCTGGCGGCGCGCGAGCTGGCCGAGACCCACGGCGTAGGCAGCCGGATCCTGAACGTGACCAGCTACGAGCGGCTGTGGCGGGACTGGGACGCCTTCGCGCAGGACCCGGCGGCCTGGGCTGACCCGGAGCGCAGCTACGCGCTGGCCGATCTCTTCGATGACGCCTCGCTGAATCGCCCGCTCATCATCGTCGGCGACCACGTGGCGAGCGTGGCGGAGTGGTTGCCGGGGGCGCTGCAGCGCGTGCGCGGGCATCGCTTCTTAGGCCCTCGCGGCAACGGGATGGCGGGGGACGTGGCCAGCCTCGACCGATTTCACGGGATGGCGGTCGAAGACATCGTCGACGCGGCGCTGTCGGAGCTACAGTGGCGGCGCGGGTAGGGTGAGGTCAGCGTGGAGCGGCGTCAGCGCCGTCGTCAAACCAGGGCGGCGCGTCGGGCTCCTGCCAGGCTGCGGCCACGCGGGCGAGGGTGTCGCGCAGCGGGGCGGCCTCGGCGTGCTGGTTCGCCGACGACAGGTGGTGGGCGCGCAGCGCGACGATATCGAGCGCGTGGGGCGCGTGGCCGTCCAGCCAGACGGCGCACCGGGCGTGCGCTTCCCGCCGCGCGCCCGGTTCCGCGCGTCGATACAGCGCCTCTTGGAGCTCGTTGTGCCGGAACGCGAACTCGGCGTGTCCGCGCACCCGACCGGCGGGCTGGGGGACGACGACCTCACGATCGGCCAGGATCTCGAGGGCGTCGGCGCACGGCGACCCGACGACCGCCGCCAGCTCGTCCGCCCAGAAGTGGCGGCCGCAGAGCGCGGCCTGGCCTGCGATCGCGGCGACCTCGGGCGGGAGGCCGTCGAGGCCTGAGAGCACGGCGTCCATCGGGCTCAGCGACCGGGCGGAGGCGCCGCCCGCGGGCGGGTCGGCGAGGCTCCACCGGTGGTCCGTCCACGCGGCGCGGCCCGTGGTCACCAGCAGGCGCGTGAGCTCCACGACGTGAAAGGGGTTGCCGGCGGCCCTTCGATGGACCAGCTCGACGAGGGCCGGCGCGACGGGGCCGCGGAGCAGGATGGACAGATGGTGGCGCACGCCCTCCAGGTCCAGCGGGCGCAGGCGGATGATCTGGCTGAAGGCCATGGCGTTCGAGGTGCCGCGCGCGAACGCGACGGTGAAGACGGGGACCTGCGCGAGCAAGCGGCCGAGGCGGCGAAAGAGGCGGGCGCTGAGGCGGTCGACGTGGTCGGCGCCGCGGATGCTCAGCACCAGCGGGCGCTCGCGCGCGGACGTCGCCAGGATCTCGGCGAGCGCTTCGGCCACGGTGTTGAGCGGCGGCGGCGGGCCCTCGTCGAAGTCGCCGCCCAGGCCGGGCAGCGACGTGATGACCGCGGCGAGGTGGGCGGCCCGGGCGTGGTCGGCGGCGAAGGGGCTGTGGGTGATGAGGACGGCGAACACGGCGGCGTGGACGGCCTCGCGGACCTCCTCGGTCGGCAGGTCCGCGCGTACGCCGAAGCGGTGGCGGAGGGCGCGGCTGACCGCGAAAAACGGGACCTCGCGGTGGAGCGCAGAGACGCGGGTGAAGGAGAAGAAGATGCCGTCGGGCACCCCATCGAAGAAGCGGTCCAGCTCGATGACCAGCCGGCCTTTGCCGATGCCCGCCTCACCCGACACCAGGACGCCATGGAGGCGCCGCTGGTTGACGGTCGAGTGAAAGGCATGCTCGATGGCGAGCAGCGCGTCCGCGTGCCCCATGAGCGGGATGGAGGCCGACCAGGGCTCGAGCGAGACGAGGATCTGGCGGCTCTCGCCCGGGCTGAGGACCACGGGGAAGCGGGCCTCGCGATAGCCGGGCAGGGCGCCGCTGACGAGGTAGCTCCCGGGGCGCAGCACCACGGCGTCGCAGGGGGCCATGCCGGCGTCGAGCGGCGGTTGGCCGACGAGGTGGCCGTCGGCGTCGGGGGCCTCGACCTCCATGATTCGAATCGTCGCGCCTTCCGGGTAGCTGCGAACCGCCAGGGTAGCGGGCGTCTCGACCCCCAGGCGGCGCCAGGTGTCGCGGGCGAGGTCGCCGTAGAGGACCATGGTGGCGCCGTCGCCGCGCCGCCGCGCGTCCTCGGCCTGGGTGGCGTAGAGGCGGGCGAGGCCGCTCGTGCTCAGGTGGTCCGACGGGGCGTAGGCCAGGGCCTTCTGAAAGCGCGCGACCGCCTCGGCAAATGCTCGCGCTTCCACCAGCTCAAGGCGCTCCATCTCGAGTCGGCGCTCCCAGGATTCGCGCCGAACGGGCAGCGGGTCGAAGGGCGTCGAGGTCCGGCCGTCGCGCAGGACGCGCTCCTCGATGGACCGCACCTCCTCGCGGAGCTGGTAGTAGCGCTCCGCGACGGCCTCCGCGAGCTGTGCCTTGTCGCGGGCGAGCTCGGCGACGCGCTTTCGCTCCTTGCGCCCCTCCAGCCAGGACTCGATATGGTTCCACAGCTCTACGGCGCTGGGGCAGCGCTGGTCCGGCTCGGCCTGTAGGGCCCACATGCAGATCCGCTCGAGCTCCGTGGGGATGCCGCGCTCGGGTGCGCGCTGTCGCGGCTTGGGGATCGGTTGCGCCCGGCGCGCGGCGATCTCGGCCTCGTCGCTTGAGGCGCCAAAGGGCAGATGCAGCGTGAGGATCTGGTAGAGGATGACGCCCAGGGAGTAGACGTCGCTGCGTCGGTCCAGCCGCGCGGTCTCGCCCCGGGCCTGCTCGGGCGACATGAAATGCGGCGTGCCCGCGACGGTGCCCGGCACTTCGGGCGCGCCCGCGAACAGGCCCGGGTCGCCGGCCGCCGTCGGCAGCACCCGCGCGATGCCCCAGTCCATGATCTGAACTTCGCCGTACGCGCCGATGAGGATGTTGTCGGGCTTGAGGTCGCGGTGGATGACGCCGCGATCGTGGGCGTACTCGACAGCCAGGCAGATGCCGCGGAAATAGTGCAGGAGCTGGCTGAGAGTGTAGTTGCGGACCGAGAAATCGCGCCCCAGCCTGAGCTGCTCCAGCACGTTGGCGAGCGACAGGTCGCTGAGCAGCCGCATCGTGTAGTAGGGGCGGCCGTCTTCGAGCTGCCCGATGCTGTGCACCGGGACGATGTGGGGATGCTCGAGCTGTCCGGTGATGCGCGCCTCGAAGAGCAGCGCGCGCGTCAGCGTCTCGTCGTCAGCGGACTCGGGCCGAAGCGTCTTCAGGGCGACGACGCGCCCGAGGCCGACGTCGCGAGCGGCGAGCACCAGCCCCATGCCGCCCTCGCCGAGCTGGGTCCCCAGGAGTAGCTGGCCGTCGCGGCGGGCCAAGCGCGCGTCGAAGGGGTGCTCGCCGGGGAGCAGCGGCAGGGCGACGGGGGCCTCAAACCCGGCCGGAGAGGCCAGGCCAGCCGTGCCGCCTGCCTCCGGGGCTGCCGGCTCGGGGCCCGTGTCCGAGGAGCGCCCGGCGCGGGGGACCGTGATGCGCGGGGTCAGATGCACCGCCGAGCGCTCGCTGCTCGCCGGGTCGACGGGGGCGGCGAGATGGGCGTTCGGCGTCGAGTGGCCGCCGCTGCGCCCGCGACGCACCGCCGTGACGGTCATCACCGTCGACTCAGCGGCGAGCGGCGTCGCTCCCGCGGATTCGATGCTGCGCTGGTCCGACCCACCCATGATGAGACCCTAAACCCACCGCGACCGACTGGCTATGAGGATGGGGCCGGGCAGGTCCCCGCGCGGTAACGCTAAAGCGACGGAGCGGGGAATCGCCCGTCCCGGTCAGCGCTTCGGCCGCGGGAGGATCGGCCCCAGGGGTTCAGGGTCGCCGTAGGGCTGCCGGCCGACGCACTTCGGCCACAGCTTCTTGAACTCCTCGTAGGTGTCCACGCCCACAGCCGGGGAGCGCCAGGATTTGTGGGCGTCGAACAACGCTTCGCGATCTGAAGTGAGCGCCTTGGTGGTGAGGCCGCAGGTCTCGCAGAAGAACACGACACCCGAGGGGACGCGCATCGTGGTCTGGAAGATGACTTCGCGCTCGATGTCGTCGCCTCCGCATCGGGGGCAGCGACCTTCGTGGGCGTGTGCGGTCTCGACCATGGGGCTCTCCTCGGGCTCAGGCGGGTCGGACGCTGCCCCGGGTCGCTGGCAGCGTCAAGGGTTGGCGGGCTCGTGCGTCGCTACGACAGATGCAGGCCGGGGGCCGGGAAGCCGCTGCACAGCTCGCGGACCTCCCCGGCGATGCGCTCCAACGCCGCGGTGTCGTCGGGCGCTGACGCCACGGTCCCGATATAGCGCGCGATCCGCGCCATCTCGCCCTCACGAAAGCCGCGGCTGGTGACCGCCGCCGTGCCCAGCCGGATCCCGCTGGGGTCCATCGGTGGGCGCGGGTCAAACGGGATGTTGTTGTAGTTGGCCACGAGGCCAGCCCGCGCCATCGCCTGCACCAGCGGTTTGCCCGTGGTGCCCCGCGGCGTGACGTCGATGAGCACGAGGTGATTGTCCGAGCCGCCGGTGATCACGCCGAAGCCCTCGGCCTCCAGCGCGGCCGAGAAGGCCCGGGAATTATTCACGATCTGCGCGGAGTAGTCGCGAAACGACGGGCGCGCGGCCTCGGTCAGAGCGACCGCGATGGCGGCCGTGGTGTGGTTGTGCGGTCCGCCCTGAAGGCCCGGAAAGATGGCGCGATCGATGGCCTTCTTGTGCGCGTCCTTGCAGAGCAGCATGCCGCCGCGCGGCCCTCGCAGGGTCTTGTGGGTCGTGGTGGAGACCACGTCCGCCAAGGGCACGGGGCTCGGGTGGGCGCCGCCGGCGACCAGCCCGGCGATGTGCGCCATGTCGGCCAGCAGGTAGGCGCCCACCTCGTCCGCGATGGCGCGAAACCGTGCGAAGTCGATGATGCGCGGATAGGCGGTGGCTCCGCAGACGATGATGCGCGGGCGGTGCTCGCGGGCGAGCCGGGCGACCTCGTCGTAGTCGATGAGGCCGGTGTCGCGGCAGACCCCGTACTGAACGGCGTTCCAGAAGCGACCCGTGGCCGAGACCTTCCAGCCGTGGGTGAGGTGGCCGCCTGCGGTCAGCGACATGCCCAAGATCGTGTCGCCCGGCTCGAGCAGCGCGGTGTAGACGGCGAGATTTGCCGGGCTCCCCGAGTAGGGCTGGACGTTGGCGTGGTCGGCGCCGAACAGCGCGCAGGCGCGATCGATGGCGAGCCGCTCGATGGCGTCGATGTTGGCCTGCCCCTCGTAGTAGCGGCGCCCGGCGTAGCCTTCGGAGTACTTGTTGGTCAGCACGGTGCCGGTCGCCTCGAGCACGGCGCGGCTGACGTAGTTCTCGCTGGCGATGAGCCGGATCTGGTCGCGCTGGCGCGTCTCTTCGGCCGCGATGAGGCGGTAGATCTCGGGATCGGTCTCTTGGAGGGTGGGCTCGGTCATGATGACTCCGGCGCGTGGGTGGGCGGGGGCCTGGCGGG